>NZ_DBNGVP010000052.1:0-46754 GCF_057119385.1 Archangium sp.
CGCAAGACTCGCTTCCGGCTGGCGGCCTCCTTTGCCGGGCGGGGTTTGAACCCGCAGGGTCCCTTCGTGAAGTTTCCGCTCCTACATCGCTTCCTCCTCACCCAGGCTTCGCCTGGCGCACTCCAACAGCTGGACA
This sequence comes from Archangium sp., assembly GCF_057119385.1. Lineage (NCBI taxonomy): Bacteria > Pseudomonadati > Myxococcota > Myxococcia > Myxococcales > Archangiaceae > Archangium > Archangium sp. The sequence goes on from NZ_DBNGVP010000052.1 coordinate 137, forward strand.
ACTTCTCCGGGACCGCGCCCGGGACAGCCCCGGCTTCATGCGGCCGTGTGGAGGTAGTTGTCGATGGCCCGGTTCACCGCCTCGGGCGCGCTCAGGTGCGGCAGGTGCCCGCGCGCGGGAATCGTCATCATCCGCGCGAGCGGAATGCGCCTCGCCATGTACTCGCCCACCTGGTTGGGCACGGCGAGATCCTCCCCGGAGTGGATGATGAGCGTGGGCACCTTCAGCCGCGGCAGATCCAACCGGTGGTCGTACTGGAAGACCATCCTCGCGAAGGCCAGCGCGATGTCCGGCCGCATGGAGGACAGCGTGCGGGCGAACTCCTGGCCCAGCTCGGGCCGCTCGGGGTTGCCCATGGCCAGGGGCGCGAAGCCGCTCGCCCAGGACTGGTAGCTGGAGTCCATGGCGTCGAAGAACGCGTCCAGCTCCGCCCGGGTGAAGCCCCCCACGTAGCCCGACTCCGGATCATCCAGGACCCGGGGCGTCGACTTGACGAAGACGAGCTGGCGGAAGCGCCGCGGCTCCACCAGCGCCGCCAGCACGCCCACCATTCCACTGAAGGAGTGGCCCACGAAGATGGCGTCGGAGAGCTTCAGCTCCCCACACAGCTCCAGCAGATCCTCGGCGTAGGCGTGGACGCCGCTGTAGCGCCGCGGATCGTAGGCGTTGAAGTCGGACCCGCCGCACCCCACATGGTCGAAGAGGATGATGCGGTAGCGCTCCTGGAACGCCGCCACCTGGTGGCGCCAGGCGCTCTGCTCGGAGCCGAAGCCGTGGGAGAAGATGAGGGTGTCCCGGCCACTGCCGAGCACCTGCACGTTGTTGCGCTTCCGGATGGCCTGGCCCATGACGCTCACACTCCCATCGAGTTGGTGAGCGTCCATCCTGCCAGCACCCCGCGTTCGCCCACTTGTCGCAACTATCGCAGGAAACGCGGATTGCAGGGTAGAGCACCTCCGTCCGGGGTTTGTCCGTCCGTCACCCAACACCCGGCCGGGAGGGCTATGGCCCCGTGCCCAGCGCGCGCACCAGGAAGTCGTCGAACCAGACTCCCGCGATGGGTGTGGCGAGCCCCGCGTCCCCCTCGCCCGTGAGCGCGGCCGGGTCCGCGTCCGTCACCGAGAGGCGGACCTGCCCGTCCACCGAGGCCGAGAGCCGCACCGGGCCCGCGCCCCACACGGACAGGGAGAGCGTCGCGGCATCCCTCGGAGACGCCTGGCCACTGGCGGCCTCGCCGAGCACCGTGAAGCCGCCGCCCCGGTAGCGGCGCAACTGGATGCGCCCCCGCGGCAACAGCACGAGCGCATAGCGTGCATCCCCCTCGGCACGCACCACGAGGCCCGCCTCGTCCACCCCGAAGGCCTGCAGCCGCGCCTGCACCTGACAGTCGGCACAGCGCGAGGGCAGCGCGAGGGCGAGGTGGAAGTACACGTCGTGCCGGCGCGAGGCCGCCAGCTTCGGCGCCTCGTATGAGTAGACGAGGGCCACGTCCCGGCCCACCGCGAGCACCTCCGCCCGGTCCGCGTGGCTGGCGTCCGGTTGGATCGCCGCGGCGAAACGGAACGTGCGCCCCCCATCGTCCGAGCGGAAGAACGACAACCCCCGGCCCTCCGCGCCTTCCTGCTGCACGGCGAACAACCAGGTAGGCGGCCGCCCGCTTCCCGTGTCGATGCGCACCGCGTGTCGTTGAGCCGGCAGGGTGAGCGCGTTTCCACCGCTCACCGGAACCACCGGCGCCAGGCTCGCGAGCACCGTCGCGAGCAGCGCCGTCGAAAACCCCACCATCCGTCCCCCTCCCCCGTATTCCCCGAGACAAACCAAGGCGCTCGGGGGCGGGAGAGAAGAGACAGGCGGCCACGGGACATGTCCCCCGGTCTCAATCGAAGAGTGGCATTCCGGTCATTGCCTTGCCGATGAAGTCGTAGAGCAGATCCGTGGTGGGCGACATCACGGTGACGGCGTGGGCGTCGCGGAAGTGCCGCTCGATGCCCACCTCCTTGCGGTACGCCGCGCCACCACACACGCGCATGCCCAACTCGGTCACCTCGGGGGCCAGCTCGCCCACGGCGGCCTTCACCTCGAGCACCCGCAGCTGCGCGTCCTCGCGCTTGGACTCGAGGGCGTCCAGCGTGTCGCGAATCAGCCCGCGCACCATGTCCGTCTTCATGCGCATGCGCGCCAGGTAGGCCCGGATGGTGGCGAGGTCCGCCAGGGACTGCCCGGTGTGGAGCAGCCGCGTCTTCGTCACGTGCGCCGCCGCCTTGCGCGTGGCGGCTTCCATGATGCCCAGGTAGCAGGCGGAGCCCAGCACCTGGAAGTGGGGCAGCACGTTGCCCATCATGATGTCGAACCCGCCTCCGTCCTTGCCGAGCATCGCCGAGCGGGGCACCCGCACGTCCCGGGCCACGATGGGGCTGGAGGAGTTGCCCCGCAGGCCCATTCCGTCGAACGCCACGGGGAACGACAGCCCGGGAGCGTTGCCCAGGACCAGCCAGAGCGTGCTCATGCCCCGGGCCTCCACCGGCTTGCTCGACCAGACGTAGCTGTCGGCCTGGCCCGCGGAGGTGGCCCAGCTCTTCTCCGCGTCCAGCCGGACGGTGCCCTCCTCCGGCACGGCGAGGGCGGTGCTCACCGGCGCCCAGAAGTGACTGCGCGAGCCCGCCTCCGACAGGGCCAGCGTCGTCACGTGGCGCCCCGCCGCGATGGCCTCGCGGATGTCTCGCGGCCCGTGCTGCTCGATGACCGCCGCGCCACAGAAGTGCATGCACAGCACCATGCCGCTGGAGCCACACGCCGTCCCCACCTGCTCCACCAGCGTGGCCGCCGCCCGGAGCCCCTGGCCTTGTCCCCCCACCTCCCTCGCGCTGAGCAGCCCAAGCAGGCCCGCCTTGCCCAGCGCGTCCATCGCCGCACGGGGATAGACACCGTAGCGGTCCACCTCCATGGCCTTGGGCTCGATGACTTCGGAAATGATGCTCTCGACGGAGTGCATGGGTCCGGATCCTCGGAGATGAAGGGGCGCCGAGGGTAACAACCCGCTGCCCCCGGAGGGCAAGGGACAATCTGCTAAGAGACCACCCCATGATTTCGCTCGAGCTGACGACCGACGACTTCCGGCGCCTGGCCCTCCGTGTCTCCACCCTCGCCGAGCAGTGGCTCGCGGAGCTGGATGCACGCACCATCGCTCCCGCCCTCACGGGGAGTGATACCGAGGCCCTCTTCGCCGAGGGGTTGCCCGAGGAAGGCATGAAGGACAGGGCGCTCGACGCACTGGGGGCGGTGATGGCCGGGACCCGCGCGGGCAACGCGCGCTTTCTCGGGTACGTGCTCGGCTCGGGCGAGCCGGTGGGCGCGCTCGGGGACTACCTCGCGAGCGTGATGAACCAGAACGTCACCGCGTGGCGCTCGTCCCCCACCATGGTGAGCATGGAGCGCGCGGTGGTGCGGGGACTGGCGGCCGCGGTGGGCTGCCACGGCTTCACCGGGAGCCTGACGGGTGGAGGCTCCTCGGCCAACCTCATGGGGTTGACGATGGCGCGCGAGGCGAAGGCCCCCGCGAACGAGGAGGGCTCGCCCTCGGGGGTGGTGTACGCCTCCACGGAAGTCCACATGTCCATCCCCAAGGCCCTGGCACTGCTCGGCCTGGGACGCCGCAACCTGCGCCTCATCCCCACGGACGCCGGGTGGCGGATGCGCCCCGACGCCCTCGAGCAAGCCATCACCGGGGACGTGGCCGCCGGCAGGCGCCCGCTGGCCGTCGTCGCCACCGCGGGCACCGTCAACACCGGCGCGGTGGATCCCCTGAAGGACGTGGCGGCCATCGCCCGGCGGCATGGGCTGTGGATGCACGTGGACGGCGCCTTCGGCGCGCTGGCGGCCCTGGCCGTCCCCGAGCACTTCGAGGGCCTCGCCCTGGCGGACTCGCTCTCCATGGACGCGCACAAGTGGCTGTATCAGCCGGTGGACTGCGGGGTGCTGCTCTACCGGGAGGCCGCCGCCGCGCGCCGTGCCTTCTCCTTCTCCGGCGACTACGTGCGCACGATGAGCTCGGACAGCGTGGAGGGCTTCGCCTTCTTCGACGAGTCCCTGGAGCTGTCCCGCCGCGCGCGTGCGCTCAAGCCGTGGCTCTCGGTGCGCTACCACGGGCTGCGCGCCTTCCGGGAGGCCATCCGCGAGGACCTGGAGAACGCCTCGCGGCTGGCGGAGCTGGTGCGGGCGGAACCGAAGCTGGAGCTGCTCGCGCCCGTGCCGCTGAGCGCGGTGTGCTTCCGCTACGTCGCGGGCCTGGCCGAGCCCGCGCGCGACGCCTTCAACACCCGGCTGATGGCGCGCCTCAACGCACGCGGCCGCGTCTACCTCTCCAACGCCACGCTGTCGGGGCGCTTCGCCCTGCGCGCCTGCTTCGTGAACCACCGCACCACGGCGGAGGACGTGCGGACGGTGGTGGCGGAGGTGCTCGCCACCGCGAAGGAGTTGCAGGGCGCGTGAGGGGACGGGACTAACCGGCACGAGGTTGGGAGAGCAGCCCCAGTTCGCGCCGGAGGCGGCTGGCGGGTGCGTGCAGTCCCACGTCCTCCAGCCGCTTGAGGGCCCACTCGAACGCCTGCTGCTCCCGGGCCACGATGACGTAGGGATAGGGCGGCCGCCACACATGGAGGAGCACGCTCAGCGCCAGGCGAACCACCGCGGTGGGGGCGATGTAGGCGGCACCGACCACCGTCCGTCGCATGGCCTCGTCATGATCCCGCGACCACTGCTCGAACCGTTTGCGCTGCTCGGGCGACATGCCCGCGGCCTGGCTCAGGTCCACGACGAGGACGTGCGGCTGTCCGCGATCCATGGAGCGGGTGGAGCGAGCGAGGTAGTCGTCGAACTCCGGGTTCGACATCTCCCCCACGATACGGGAGATGAGCAGCGGCCAGTGCGAGTCATCAATCGAAGCGAAATGGCGCGACCCGCCCATGACAGCGCTCTCCTCGTGCGTCTCCCACCGCCGCGCATTGTGCCAGTGAGGCTGTGCGCACGAGCCGCCGGATGTCCCGTCCCTCGCGGGTTCTGTCCGAAATGAAGCGGTGCCCTGGAAGGGGGAGCGGGGTCCGGTGCGTTACGGTGTCTTCCGCTCAGCGGGAGCGGGTGCCCGACGAGCCACCGGGCCGCGTCACCGGAGCGCCACTCCTCGGCGTGGACTGCGCGGAGCCCCCGGTGAGCATTCCGATGAGCGCCGAGCCGAACAGGGCCACCAGTCCCGCGAGCGCGAAGAGCAACACCCAGCGCCAGGGCTTGCCGCGCGGTGGAGCCTCCTCCTCCGCCTCGGCTTCCTCCACGGGTGGAGGCGCGGGCTTCTTCGCGAGCTTCGGAGCCCGCTTCTCGATGGGGGCCGCGGGCTTCGGCTCGGCGAGGCGGACAGGGGCGGGAGCCGGACGGGCCTCCACGACACGGGCGGCGGGCACCTGGACGGGAGTGGGCCTGGGTCTCTCGATGGCCGCGGCGGGCCTGGGCACGAACGTGGGCTCGGTCCCATCGAGCTCGTGGACTCGCGGAGCCGGAACCTTCTCCTCCAGCGCGGCGGCGAACTCCCCGCATGAGGCGAAGCGCCGCTCCGGCTCCAGGGCCATCGCCCGGAGGATGGCCGCGCGGAGCCCCGGCTCGAGGCCCGGGTGCACCACCTCCGGGGACACGAACTCCCCCCGGGTGATCTTCTCCATGATGGAGAGGTCGCTCTCGCCCTGGAAACACGGCTGCGCGGTGGCCAGCTCGTAGAGGGTGACACCGAGCGAGAAGATGTCCGAGCGGACGGTGACCTCCTCGGCCGAGCGGATCTGCTCCGGGCTCATGTACTGCGGCGTGCCCATGCGCGAGCCCTTGCGCGCCACCGGCCGGCCCTCGCCCTCGGACAGCGTGTCGGACACCTTGGCGATGCCGAAGTCGAGCACCCGCACCACCCGCCGGCCGTGCACCTGCTCCAGGAAGATGTTGGAGGGCTTGAGATCCCGGTGGATGACGCCGTGCTGGTGCGCGAACGCCATGGCCGCGAGCACCTGCCGGAAGATGTCACGCACCTCGTCCGGGCTCGGAGGCTGCTTCGCGCTGGCCAGGTACTTGTCGAGCGACTCGCCCTCCAGGTAGTCCATGACGAGGCCCGCGACGCCGGGCGCCACGACCACGTCCGTGATGACCAGGATGTTCGGGTGCCGCAGCCGCGCCTGGATGCGGCCCTCGTCCAGGAAGCGGGCGCGCAGCTCCGCGTTGCCCACCAGCTCGGGGTCCAGCACCTTGAGCGCATGGACGCTGCCCAGGGCCACGTGGCGCACCTTGTAGACGCGCGCCATCCCGCCGCCGCCCAGCTCGCGCTCCACCTCATAGCGCTCGACCACATTCCCCGGGCTCAACATGACGCGACTCTACTCCAGCTAGAAGAGCTCCCAGGGGCCCACGTGCCACCCCCGCTGGCGCCTGGCGGCGATCTTGTACCCGTCCACGATGAACGCGCCGTACCAGATGAGCCAGAAGCAGGCTCCCGCAGACCCTCCGGAAATGATGCCCTTGATGACGAACAGTGACCCGATGAGGCCGAGCACTCCCTTGGCCGTCTGCCCGTTGTAGATCTGCCCTCCGCCGGACAGGCAGAACAGGTTCAGCAGCACGGCCACGGCGGGTGAGCCCTCGGCCCGGGCCATGGCCGCCGGCGAGGAGTCCTGCACCACCTGCCTGTGACTCACGCGGACGGTGGTGACCGGAGCACTCCGCACCGGAGCAGGAGCCACCGGGGCAGGAGCCACCGGCGCCGGAGCCGGCGGCGGAGGGTACGGAGGGGTATCGGCCTTCGGGAACCGCCCGGTATTCGGAGGGTACGGAGGGGTATCTGCCTTCGGGAACCGCCCGGTATTCGGAGCGCGGTCGTCCGTCGGAAAGCGGCCGGTGTTCGGCACGTAGGTCGGCGCGAGGGCTTCCGGCTCCGGAGTCCTCGCCGGAGGGAGCTGCGCCTGCGTCACCGCGTAGGAGCGGGACGGCTTCTGGGGCGCCTGCGCACCGGCCTCGAAGGCGTGCTCCAGGGCCTCGCGGAAGGCGGCACAGTCCTGGAAGCGCTCGGCGGGGTCCACGGCCAGCGCCTTGCGGATGCAGCCGGCGATGACGGGGTGCATGCCGCCCACGACGCGCTCGGGAGGCTCGTAGGTGCCCTCCACGATGCTCTTCATCGTGTCGAAGTCGCTCGCCGCGTGGAAGGCGACCTTCCCGGTGGCGGCCTCGTAGAGGATGGCGCCGAGCGAGAAGATGTCGGTGCGCGCGTCCACCTCGCCAGCCCCGCGGATCTGCTCCGGGCTCATGTACAGCAACGTGCCCATGCGGGCGCCGGCCTGGGTGCGCGCCTTGCCGCCCGGACCCTCCTCCACCAGCTTGGCGATGCCGAAGTCCGTCACCATGGGCTGGAGCCGGCCCCGGCTGTCCTTGCCGATGATGATGTTGTCCGGCTTGAGATCGCGGTGGACGACGCCCCGCTTGTGGGCCACCTCCATGGCGTCCAGCACGGGCAGGAAGACCTCCAGGAGCACCCGGGGCTCCAGCCCCTGGCCGCGGCAGAAGTCACCGAGCGTGGGGCCCTCGATGTAGTCCATGACGAGGCCCGCCACCGGGGTGGTGACGATCTCCGTCACCTGGACGATGTGCGGATGGCGCAGGCGCGCCTGGATGCGGCCCTCGGCGAGGAAGCGCCCGCGGATGTCGTCATTGAGAGCCAGGTCCGCGTTGAGCACCTTCAGGGCGTGCGTGCTGTGCAGCCCGAGGTGGCGCACCTCGTACACGGAGGCCATGCCGCCCTGACCGAGCAGCCGGACCACCTCGTAGCGGCCATCCAGCTGCGTTCCCGGCTGGAGGAGGTTCATGTCATCACTCATACGCTCACCCGCCATGGCGATTGCATCCGCCTATCCCAGCAACCCGAGCACGCCCGACTTGTCGGGACCGGACGCGAGCACGTCCTGGGGCGTGCACTCGAGACACCCGTTGGGGCACTTGCAGTTGGCCAGGATGGCGCGGACCCACTTGAACGTGTCGTCGATGAGGGCCAGGTCCAGCGCCTCGGCCACGCCCATGCCCTGGAGGTGCCGGTCCACCACCACGATGCCGGCCGGGGCGTCCGGGAACATGCCCGGCCCCACCGGCACCACGTCCATGTCCTCGTCATTGGAGAGCAGGTGCGCCACCAGCACCCCGTCCGCCGAGCGCGCCAGGTGGACGAGCACCTGGGGCGTGGTGGCCGCGGGGAAGAAGACACCGCGCACGCGCGTGCGGTACCGGCAGCTCACCGCGCCCACGTCCACCCGGCCCGGCCGCCCCAATTGCGAGTAGCCGGTGACGCTCTCCACCACCGTCGCCTCCAGGGTGCACACCTGGTACACGCAGCGCCCGGTGCGCACCGTCTGGGGAGACTCCACCACGGTGGCGGACTCGAACTGGATGCGCAGCTGCGGCTTCGTGAGGGGCCTGTCGTTGGGCACCGGCTTGACGCGCAGCTCGTTGCGCTTGGTGTCCAGCGAGTGCAGGGGCACCTCGTAACGCGAGTCGCCCACGGCGAACACCCGGCCCGGGTAGTAGCGCGTCTCCACCAGCAGCCGGTCCACCTCGGTGAGCAGCTGGCCACTGTGCACGTCGAGGATGCGCACCACCTGCTCGCTGACGGTGCGCCGCAGCGGATTGACGGCCTCGGCGAGGCCCGCCGGGACGACGGGGCTGCGCACGGCCGGACGGCCCGCGGCCAGCCGCACCACGTGGCGCTCGGGACGGAACTTCGGCCCCAGCAGTTGCTCCACGCGCGAGCGGCCGAAGACGGCGGCCAGGGACTCCACGTCCTGCGAGCCCTCCTGCATGGCGGCCTTGAGGTGGGCCGTGGCCAGCGCGCCGTTGTGGTAGCCCACGAGCGCCCGCGGCGGCATCAACATGCCGTGGCGCGACAGCCCGTCCAGGTTGCCATCGCGCGTGAGGAAGCGCGTCACCGGGTTGTCGGCGAGGCCCCACAGCGCGTCATGCGTCTGCCCGTCCGCCAGCGGCACCCGGTGGGGGAGCGCCCGGTACGCGGCCACCAGCCACGCCTCGTCCAGCGTGCCCACCGAGGCCACGCCGAAGAGGGACACGTCGCGGACGAAGCGCAGCTCGCCGCCCCAGAAGTCCACGGCCTTGAGGTCGAACGCCCCGCCCGGGTCTCCCACCGCGGCGGGCAGCTTCGCCCCCACCACCGGCTCCAGGGCCCGGCGCACCCACGGCGTGCCGGGCTGGGAACGGAAACCCTCGACCACGCGCCACACGCGCACGGGCGCCGTGGAGCGCGGCGTGAAGGGCACCTCGCGCACGGAGATGCCGGGGAACATCTGCTCCACCAGTCCCCGCGTGCCCCCGCCGCCCACGCCCGTGGCCAGCACGCTCCAGCGCGCCCCGGCCGCCGACAGCGCCAGCTCCAGCCGCCGCAGGGTGAACATGCGGTGCGTGGAGGCCAGCGGCGTCCCCCGGTCCACGCGCGACAACAGCACCAGCCCCACCGAGAGGGCCCACAGCCGGCCACAGCCGCCCCGCGTCTCGGAGAGCGCGCGGATGCCCCCGGCGGACAGCTGCTCCACGTCCAGGAAGACGGCGGCCGGCATGCGGTTGCCCGCGAAGGCCTCGCGCATCGCCGCCTCGCCGGCCAGCAGCGGCCCCGAGGGCCACGAGCCACTGCGCGCGATGGCCTCCAGCACCGCGTCGCGCAGCGCCTCCGGCTCGTCGCTGACGACGATGCACGGCAGGCCCTCGCGCTGGAGCGCCAGCATCACGCACGAGATGAGGAAGTAGCGCTCCGTCGGGTCCGGCAGGTCGCCCACGAGCCAGCCCTGGTTGGGCGAGCCCCACGCGTTGGCGAGTTCCTCCAGCGCCCGAGGCGGAGCCCCGGTGGCGCCCGCGTCCCGCCACGCGGCGGCGCTCCAGGCGGGAGCCGGCTCCGGGTTGTTCGTGCCCGGCGTCGCGAGCAGCGGACGCGCCTGGGAGTCGAGGGCGCCCAGCTTCCGCCACATGCCCGGGACGTCCGCGCGCAGTGGCGCGGGCATCTGGGGTTGGGGAGCCTCCTCCTTGGCGGGCGGAGGCGCGAGACGCTCGGAGCGCGTCCACACCGCGAGCGCCACGGACAGCATGGGCAGCACGGCGGCCAGGTCGAGCAGCGCGCGGGGCTTGTCCTGCCGCCACGGCGCATCCACCGCGATGAGGGCCAGCACCGGCACCGCCACCAGGACGAGCGCCAGCGGATCCGCGAGCGGCACGCGGAAGGACGAGAGGCTCTTGTGGCCCGCCTCCTGGAACGCGAACACCAGCGTCGCCACGAGGAAGGCGGCGGCATGGGGCAGCGCCAGCAGCAGGACGGCGTCCAGGGGGAACCAGGTGAACACCACCTGGGGCACGCCGGGAGTCGTGCTCTGGGGCAGCGCCGTGAGCGCATGCAGCCAACCGAGCGGCCCGCCCTGCATGGAGGCACTGGCGGCCTCGACCAGACGGGTGAGGAGCACCAGGGCCAGGGTGACGAGAACGGCCTTGCCCACGGGAAGGGCGGCGCGGCGCCAGCGCGAGTTGGGACCCGGGCCGACCACGAGCGCGGCCAGGGCCCAGGCCAGCACGGGCGTGCCGAGCAACAGCAGCCAGACCAGCAGGTAGAGGGCCGTCGTCAGCTGCTGCGACAGATGCGGGAGTTGCAGCGTCATCGCGCACCTCGCGGAACCGCCACGGACTGCGGGGTGGCGCGAGCCCCCCGCGACATCTCTTCCACGGTGATGCCCTCCCAGGTGCGCAGGAAGATGACGCGCGCGGCCTTGGAGGGAGACCACAGGATGGGCAGCCGCGTGGGCATGTCCCGGAGCCCGGCATCGAGCGTGTCGCGCCCCGCCGACGGAGCGATGACGAAGCCCTCGCCGGGACGGACGCCGAGCACCGGATCTCCATGCGCGTTCAGCGGCTGGCACGGCGGAGCGAGCACCGCCCCCATCCGCGAGCCGAAGTCACGCAGCACGTCCGCGGCCTGCACGCCCGCCTCTTGATCATCCATGACGCTGCGCTCGGCCATCGGCTTCACCTGACGCCGGCTCAGCTCGGCGATGCGCTCGGGATCGCCGCACGGCACGTCCTCGAGCAGGCCGCCCTCGGGCCAGGCGCCCTCGAGCAGACGGTCCGCCCAGACGCGGTCCTCGGAAATCTCCCGCCGGGAAGCAATCCACCGGCTGATGACCTCCGGAGGCACGAGCGAGCCATGCAGCAACCCGCCCGCGCCAAGCAACGGCCCCAGGTCGTCCAACCGGGCCTCGGCGGCCGGAGTCACCCCGAGCGCCAGCAACTCCTGACGCTTGCGATCCCTCGCCTCCAGCAGCGCGTGACGGACGGCGTGCAGCCGGGCCACGGCGTTCTCCAGCGCGAGGATGGCACCCCGGCGGGCGCGCTTGCGGCGCACCACGAGCTGCAACTCCGCCTGTTTCGCGCGCCGCCCTCCCCCGCCCCGGCTGACCAGCGACTCCAGCGCGTCACGCCGGAGCTTCAGCACGCGGCGCACTTCCTTCCGGGTGTGGTTGCCCACGAAGTAGAGCCACCCGGCTCCAGCGCCTGCCGCGGCGAGCACGCCGAGAATCCACGGCAGGGCCTCGCGCCAGTCGAAGCCCGTGGTGGGCGGAGGGGCCGTCGTCGACAGCTGGGGACTCGAGAGCGTGGCACTGCCCGGGGGCGCGGCCGGAGTCATCAGGGACAGCGTGAAGAAGGAGACTCCCAGCAGCACGGCCAGCGCGAGCGCCGCCGCGGCCGCCAGCGCCATCCGCTTCGAGGGCAGCTCCAGCAGGGCCTGCTCCAGCTCCTCGCGGTGCGGGTCCACCGGCGGGCCCGCGGGCTGGGACGGGTCCAGCTTCCGCAGGGTCGCGTCCTCCTGGGCCTGCTCGTCGTGGAGCTGCGCGATGACGCGCTTGAGCCCCTGCTCGACGGAAGGCAACTGGGACAGGCCCGACGAGGGCCCGAGCGACGCATCGAACACCGCCTGGATGCCCTGCTCCACCGAGGTGGCCACTTCTGCCTCGGCGCGGTCGAGCGCACGGAAGGTCTCGTCGGTGCGGGCCTGGTCCACCGTGGTGGGCGAGGTCTCCACCGAGGCCGGCTTGAAGAGCCCGGAGTGGTTGGCGCGGATCTCCTCGGGCGTATCGAGCGGGCCCACGCGGATCTCCGCGGGCAGATCCACCGGCGAGCGGGACAGCTCGGCGGCGAGGCGCCGGGAGAGCTGCGCGGCCTGTCCCTCGACGAAGGGGGCCAACCAACGCTCGTGCTGGAGCGCGGACACGGCGCCCATGGCGAGCGTGGCATCGGTCCCGGGCTGCTGCACGCGCTCCACCAGCACACCGAGCCCGTCATACGCGGCGCGGGCGGCGGCATAGGTGCGCAGGCGGGACTCGGGCAGCTCCACGGAGGCCAGCGAGACGAAGCTCACGAGGCCCTCGTCACGGGCCGGGTGGGCCATGCGGCGGGACACCTCGTCCTCGGTGCGCAGCCCCGAGGCCACCATGCCGAGCGCGAAGGAGGCGCAGGTGGACACCATCTCCTCAGAGGAGAGGGTGCCGGCGGCGGTCTGCTGGGACACGACCCAGATGCGGGCCAGCAGGGGGAACACGGGACGGGCCCGGGCCCAGCTCTCCAGGGCGGCCAGCCGCGCGAACACCACGGAGGCGCGGGGGCTCGACAGCGCCGGCACCTGCACCACGAGGTGCAACGTGGCGGTGCGCTGCTCCGGCGGCCGGTCCGGCGGGAACATGGTGCCGTAGCCCTCGGCGAGCAGCCGCGCGGCCTGCTCGCACGCGGTGAGCAGGTCCTCGTCAGCGCCCTGCAGCGCGGCGCCGAAGGCGATCACATCCAGCCGCTGGTCGCGCCGCTCGCCCGAGCCACGGCCCGCACGCAGCAACTCCTCCAGCAGGGGCTGGAGCCCGGCGGCCACACCCGAGGGCTCGCAGCGCAGCACGCCCAACAGGGGCGAAGAGGCCTCCAGGGACTGGAGCGTGCGGCCGATGACCTCCTGGCCGAAGCGCCCCAGTCCGACCAGGACGGTGGGGTACGAGACGGCGGCGTCCAAGCTAGCTCCTCAGCTCGGCGGCGAGCGCCTCCACCACGTTGCGCTCGTCCTGGAGGAAGCGGCGCTCGGCGTCCTTCTGCTCGGAGACGGCGCGCGCGTAGGCCTCGGTGAGGCGGCGCTGGTGGGCCTGCACCTCCTCCAGCAGCTTGCCGCGAGAGGGCCGCTCCGCCGTCGCGCTCGTCCACGAGTCGCGGGCGTTCTTCTCCAGGTCTCCGCGGAGCACGGGGTCCAGGGACTCGAAGGCCTCGAAGGCACGGGCCCGGTCCGGCGCCAGCTTGTTCTTCGTGCCGGCGAAGCTCCAGTGGTAGCCCTCGTCGTCGCGCGAGATGCCGCCGAACAGGGCGCACAGCGTGAAGGCGCGCAGGCGGGCGTCGCGGGCCTCGCGGGTCGCCTGGGCCGAGCGCTCGGCGGTGCGGCGCTCCTCGGCGCGCTTGAGCTCCACGGGATCCAGGTCCGGCAGGCCCGGCGAGGACTCCCACACCGCCTCGATGTGCAGCGGATAGGTGCGGTTCTTGTCGTCGCGCACGCGCTTGTAGCCGGAGTACAGGTCGGACTGGACGTTCTTGAACCAGTACACGGGCACGCCGAGCAGCGCGCGGTAGAGCACCAGCGAATCGCGCTCCTCCCAGCCCGCCACGCGGTGGGTGCCGGACACCACGCCCTTGAGGACGCTCCAGAGCGAGCCCTCCTCGTCACTGGCGTACTTGTCGTGCAGGCCGGCGTAGAAGACGTCCGCGGGCGTCACCGTGGGATCATCGCGGCGCGTGGCGTCGATATGGGCCAGCAGCACGCACTCGTCGGACAGGCGCTTGAGCCGGTCCTCGATGCCACGGCGCACCTCGGTGGCGGACACGGCGCGCAGCTCGTCCTCCAGCTTGCCCTTGCGGCGCAGCTCCTCCAGGTCCTTCCCGGCCTTGTGCAGGGCGATGTAGCGCTGCTCCAGGTCCAGGCCCGTGGCCAGGTCCAGCCCCATCTCCTCCATCACCCGGCCGTACACCTGCAGGGCCTGGGTCTCCAGCTTGCCGCGCACGTGCTGGACGATCTCGTTGGCGTCGCGGGCGCGCAGCTGGCCGCTCGGGTCGCGCACCGGAGTGAAGGCCTCGGTGACGGAGTCGAAGATGTCGGCCACGCGGAAGTTCGCGTCGCTGTCGAGCTTGTGGCTGTAGAACTCCTTCCACAGCCGCTCGCGGCGCCGGTCATCGCGGAGCACCTCGGCGTCCAGGTAGTACTGGGCCACGTCCGAGCCCGCGTCCACCGCGGCGGGGTCCTTGCGGAAGCGCTCGGCCTGGGACTCGGCGTCGCGGGCGCGCTCGTCGGCCACCTGGGCCACCTTGCGGAAGGACTCCAGCCGGGCCTCGGCGTCCTTGCGCAGCTCGCTCTCGAAGGACTTCCAGAAGAAGCGCTTGATCTCGTCGCGGAACTCGTTGGCCCAGCTCTCCACCTTGGCCACCGCGCGCAGCTTGGCGGCGGCGAACGCCTTGTTGTCCCGGTCCGTGAGGCTCTGGAAGAAGCCGGGCTGCGCCTGCTTCGTCATCTCCGAGTCCAACCGGGCGATCTCCTGGCGCAGCTCGGGGCTGTCCAGGTCGGGCGGCGCGCCCTCGGCCTTGAGGTAGGCGCCCTCCTCCGGGTCCTTGAAGGGGACGACGAAGGACTGCTCCAGCAGGCGCACGAGGAAGAGCCGCTGGGCGATGGGGTTGACCTCGTACTCCTTGAAGAAGGACTCGAAGAAGCGGCCGGTGCGCACGTCACCGCGCTGGGCCTCGAGGTACTCGCCGCACACGCGGGCGCGCGACTCGTCCTTGGCCCGCCGCAGCACCGCGATGGCCCGGCTCAGCGACGGGTTGCCCGGGTTGATGGACTGCTTCTCCACGTCCGGGATGTCGATCTGCTCGTCCAGCCGGCCGAAGATGGCCTCCAGCTTCTCGCGGAAGGCCTCGCCGAGGTTCTTCCCGCCCTTCCCAATCTGCTGCTGGATTCCGTAGAACTGGCCCTTCTCGTCGCGGCGCTCCTCGTCCGAGGCGCGGAAGGCCACGTAGCCCTTGAACTTCTCGTCGATGCGGCGGTTCTTCTCGTTGGGCTCCAGCCGCTGGAAGGCGGGGTCGCCGTAGGGCACCTGGAAGTCCGGGTGGTCCGCGCCGAAGCAGAGGAACTGCCGGAAGGCGCTCGCCACGTAGCGCAGGCCCGCGTACTTGAGGAGGTCGCGGCGGGGCAGCTGCAGCAGCGCGGTGCCGAACGAGCCGTAGTGCACGGAGAAGTGGCCCAGGGCGAGCTTCTTCTGGTGCTTCTCGTAGTTGTCGTACTCGCCGGCCTGCGCGCCGAGCAGCGGCGAGAAGATCTGCAGGTAGCAGGCATCGGCCACCGCGTTCTCGTACTTCTCGATGGAGAGCTGGTCGGGCCGGTCGATGAGGTAGGTGAGCGTGAAGGGGCGCTCGCCGACGACCTGGCGGTCGCGGTCCTGGCTGCCCGGGTCGTAGTGGAGCTCGATCTCCCCCGAGCCCCCGGCGTAGTCGAGCTGGCGGTTGAGGAACTCCAGCTCCTTGAGGGCGGCGTAGCCGTTGGCGAGGATGTCCGGGTGGAGCTGGGGCTTCACCTTGTCGAGGAAGGCGGTGGGCAGGGTGAGCACGCCGGTGACGTTGGGGCGGCCCCAGCCCGCGTCGAGCACCATGCGCCGCAGCAGGTAGGCCATGGGCAGGAAGCCGCCCGAGCCGGTGCCGCCGGCCACGGAGCCGTAGAGCATGACGCGCACGACGCGGTTCTCGTTGTCGCGCCAGGGGTTCTCGCGGCGGGTGGACTCGTCGAGCAGCTTCTGGAGGGCCTTGCGGATGCCGCGGCGGTCCTCCTCGAGGTTGTAGTAGAGGCGCAGGCGGCTCTCCATGCGGATCTGCCCGGCGCCGGCGCCCTGGGTGGAGCGGAACTGGTAGGTGGAGGGGACCCACTGGGTGACGAGCTTGTCCTCCTGGAGCTCGCGCTGGCCGCGCTTGCGCTCGATATAGGCGCGCGCGTCGAAGGCGGAGATGAGGAAGCGGTTCTCCACCGGGACGTCCTTGAGCTTGTCGAGGTCGTCCTTGTTGGTGTCGATGGCCACGAAATGGGTCATCGACTTGATGCGCTCCCAGTTGGGATGGCGGCGCAACCGGCCGGCGAGCAACTGGACGATCTTCCCGCCGTTACCACCGAGCCCCACGAACAACGTGGGGTTGAATTTCTCCGTCGCGAGCAGCCCCAAGACATCCCCCTTCAGTCAGCTCCACAGCAGCTAGAGAGTGGGAGCATGCTATAGCATGCGGTGGCGTGTCCTGGGGGCCGAGGAATACTCGTGGTGCGCCCGGCCTTCACGTGGAGATTCGGCTCTCAGGTGGACGCGGAGGAAGCGTGTGCTACGAGGGCTCCTTCAATCAGGAGTAGGCGAGGTCCATGGCGAACGCACGGCTCACGGCGATTGAAATCGAGCGGTTCAAGAGCTACCGCAAGCGGACCCGTGTGGAGTTCGCGCCCCTGACGGTACTGCTGGGGCGAAACAACAGCGGCAAGAGCACCCTCATCCAGGCCCTGTTGTTACTGAAGCAGACGCTCGCCCTACCACGCCCCGAAGTGCCCTTGCATCTGGAGGGCATGGTGGACGCGTTGTCACTGAGGGAGCTGACGTCCGGCTGGCCCGAGGGACCGGAAATCCAGGGGCCGTCCTTCAGCCTCGAGTGGACGTCCACGGTGGACATCGACGCCGCATTGGAGCAGGCCCGTTCACCAGACCTGGCTGAACTCCGTGGCAATACAGGCCTTGAGTGGCTGATGGATGCCGCAACTCCAAAGTTCCGTTCAGTGACAACTCGCCTAACGCTGGAATATGCCGAGTCTAACGGCAAAACAATCCTCAAAAGCATCCTGCTCGCCTCATTGCAAGAGAATTCAAAGCCATCCTTTTTCATAGGGCGACATCAGGAATCAGGCCAATACGCGTGTTTCTGGCACTCTAAGGGATGGTCACAATACCAACACGCAAGCAAGCTGAGCGTCGAGCTGGAGCACTTCCTACCCTATCTGCTCATCGAGCGGCGCAACGTTGGACCTCGCGACCGGCAACGGTCCTGGCATAATGCCTTTCTGCTGCTCTTTGCCCAACCGCTGGAAGATCTCAAGGCACTCCTGACGGGATTCTCCTATCTTGGATCGATCAGAACGCTTCCGCCCTCCCTGTACCGGCCCGCGACGGTGCCTCCAGAGGAGATCGGAATCAGCGGTGAGTATGCAGCTCAGATGCTCCATGCACGCCGGGCTGATGCCGTGCACTACCTTCCCCCGCTGCACCTGAAAGACGATCAGGTCGTCATTCCCGACACCATCCGCGAGAGTGCCCTCGTAGATGGCGTCAACGATGTCCTACGAGCCTTGGGAGTGGATACGTCTCTCGAAGTCGAAGAGGTCAGGGACGTGGGCTTCAGGCTCCTCTTCGGCCGAGCAAACCTCCAGCACGTCGGACGAGGGCTCAGCTACCTGCTACCCGTCATCCAGCTGGGTCTGATCTCCGATCCTCTGAGGTTCAAGACCACGGGCCCACTCGACCTCGAAACCTATCGAGAGAAGTGCCCCAGCTATGGCCACTGCGCATTCGAGGAGCCCGAGGCCCACCTCCATCCGAAAGTTCAAACGCGCCTCGCCCACTGGTTGGTGGCACTGGCCATGGCCCGTCGGCAGCTCCTGGTCGAGACTCACAGCGACCATCTTGTCCGGCGCCTGCGTGGACTCATCGCACGAGCCGGAGCTGGCAGTGAGTTGGAGCGCTGGCTGCTCGAGAACATCCGAGTCCTCCAGGTCGAGCAGACTGGAGGCGAGTCCGAGGTCCAGGTCGCGCGCCTGACGACACGCGGAGGGTTGGAGGAGTGGCCCTCGGATTTCATGGATGAAGCCACCGGTGAGGAGCGATCCATCTACCATGCCGCGCTGGACAAGCCGGAAGAAACGATGGCCGTGGAGGCACCTCCTCCAGACGAGGCGCCCGTTGAGCATGACGTGGGGGAGGAACCGGAACCGTGAAGGTCATCTTGGATCCCGCCCTCTTTCTCACCCAGGTGCCGGATCGCCTCTCCGCCGATGAAGATGCGGAACTCACCCGCCTCGTGGCAGATGCGGTCCGCGTCTGCCGCCAACGCGGCTACCAGGTGGTAGCAGCCGGGCCCTATTGGAAGAGGATGCAACAGGAACTGGTGCGTCCTCTGGAACGTGTTGGCGGTCGTGAGTTGAAAGCGGGCCTCGACACCTTGCGCTCACTTGCAGTGCCACAAAACCTCCCGGTGGCCCCTGCTGGCAGCCGCAAGAAGGTCTGGGGTGTCAAACAGCTCTTCGACTGGCCAAGACTTGGCAGCGGCTGGCTGGAGCAGATGGAGCAACTGCTCATCGGCTGTGCCCTGCTTGGGGGACCGTTCATTCTACTGGTACGTCATTTCGAAGGCCGTAACCAGAAGACATACGCGACAGGCCGCTGCGAACTCGTGGAGAAGATGCGCTGGCGCCTCTACATTCAGGTGACCGGCCAACCTCAATGCACCATTCCATGCATCCGCAACCCACGCAATCTCCTCGTGGATTGGACTCAGCGCTTTGACGAGAGCCTACCTGCGCAATCCGATGGAGCCCGATTTCCCTTCTGCCCGCCTGAGAAATGGTGGCGCCGACATGTCGAGCCGTTCCGGACGATGCAGTCCAAACCCGCCTGGATCGACGTGCGAGACAATGGCTGGGCTCGCCCCGCCACGGGTGGGGGTCGTCACTGGGATGTGTACATCGCTGATCCGAAGCTGGCCGAAAGCATCGGGCTAGGTCAGCTCAACATCGTCCAGTGGGAAGTGCGCCCCGAAGGCAAGATCGGAGACATTCACCACACGCCCACCGGGAAACAAAGCCGACTCGCCGACACGACCGGTTGGTCGTGTGACTGATCTGTCAAGTACCGGGATGACGGGCGTCAGAGCGCCCATCAAGGATGCGTGGCAGCAGCAAGGCCTGGAGTTCCACCACCCCCCTGGGAAAGCTAGTGGAGTTCTGCCCCAACCTCGCCGAAGAGCGATGGATAAAAACCCCGGCCCCCCTACATCCTGAGCAGCGCGCGAGAACTCACGGTGCCCCCAAGTAACGCTCCGTTGCGCACAGGAACGCCTCCTGCACGAGATGGGGGTGGAAAAGAAGCTTGTGCCTTGTGGCTCCTCGCGACATGCCCTGTTAGGTTAGTCTGCGCCATGCGTCATCCACTACTTTTCCGGTTCCCCCTGCTGCTCGTCCTCGTGGCATCCGAGGCCGTCCCCCAGGTCTGCGCGCCCACCGAGCGGACCCTCATCCTCTCGGAGCATCCGAGGACCGAGGCGCCCAAGGTGTACGTCGGCGGCCAGACCGCGACCGTCCTCCGCCTGGAGAAGGACTGTGACCCCGCGCGGACGAGCATGCTGGGATGGAAGGGGCACTTCGAGCCCTTGATCTGCCGGGACAGGTTCGTGCTGCTGTACCCACTGCGCGACCTCACGCCGAGCGACCGTTTCCTGCTCCAGGTGACGCTCACGGATGGGACAGAGCTCCCGTTCATCGTGACCGCACACCCACAGGCCTACAGCGACCGCCAGGTGGACCAACAGGTGAACGTGTTCGAGAACCGCGAAGGGTACGACGCGGTGCTCTCATCCCTGTATCGCGCGCTCGATAGAGAGCGAGAGCTCCGCGAGGAGAACGAGCGTTACCGCAAGGAGGAGAACTCGATCGACCACGCCTACGCCACGCTTCTGGCCAATGGCGCGGTGAAAGCAGTGCCCTTTCGCCTGGAGAAGACCCTCACCCTCAAGGATGGAGATACCTCCATGGTGATCAAGCTCTTCTCGGGGAAGGGGAAGGCCGCGGTCGTGGTCAACCTCAACAACACGTACTCCGATCAACCCTGGACGCTCGGAGAGACTCGGCTGACGGCTGACTCGACCTCGCACACGGCCAGGCCTTTCGCGCTCCGAATGAACCCATCCGAGATCATCCCGGGAGCGTCAGGCGCGCTCGCCGTCGTAGCGGACAAGAGTGCTTTTGTCTCGCAAGAGGGCCTCGTTGATCTGACTCTGGAAATCTTCCGAGGCGATGGGCTCCGGCAAGTAGCCATCTTGTTGGACCGCCGCCTCATTCGCTAATTCAGGAGCGGCGATCATGCCCACGTTGAAGTTGCTTCTCTTCTTTTCCGCACTCGTCCTTCTTGCGTCTTCCGGATGCACCACGACCCCCGGCGGCATCACGCTGCGCCCGGACGGCACTCCCGGCCCGGAGGCATGCCCGGCGAAGGCACTCGAGGTCATGCGGTATCTGAAGTTGCATGTCGGGGACGCGGCGCTCGTGGAGCTCGATGCCAACCAGATGGGGGCGTGGCCCATCACGATCTACGACGGACCCATCGAGAGCGTCTTGCAGGACGATTTCGGAACGATCGAGGCTCCCGCGCGCTTGTACGGATGGGTCTGGACAGGAGGGCCACAGGTCGTCATCCGGTACTACGAGGCGCATCCTCTGGACGGCGACAAGGTTCCCATCTGCGCCGTGGCTCGACTTGGAGACGGCCAGTTCAGGAAGCGGCCCGAGTCGAAATCAGGGACGGCCATCCTCAATGCCTCCGTCGCCTCCGCGTTCGTCGTCGAATCGTTCCGGTAAGGCAGTCAGGGTTTGTCCGTGCAGGCATTACCCCATCCCGGGGACCCTTACTGGCCCGGCTCCACGCCCACTCCTGACTTGGGCTGCCCGGCACCGACGTAACGCGCCGGTACCGGCACGCCCTGGCGGAGGATCATCGACACGAAGCTCAGCAGCCCGCTGGTGAGCAGGGACCCGGCGAAGCGGAGCAAGGCCCCCCGCTGGCCATGCGAAGCCAACGAGCAGCAACGGCAGCAGCAGGCACGTGCCCAGCACGGGCGCCACGTCACTCCAGGGGCCCACCCCGAAGTTCTCCGCCAGCGCGTGCATCAGAGCGGCCCGGCTCCTACTGGGGGTCTGGCTTGTCTGGAGGGGGCTCAAGCTCGTCTGGCAGACGCGTCCGGAGGAATCTCCACCCTTTCACCCCCCTGAGTACGGTGAACCCTTGACCCCCAATGGTGACGAGCGCGCCATCATCGACCACACCACTGGCGAGCACCGCATCCGCGTCTTCTCTCGTCGCGAATGCGTGAGAAATGGTCAGTGGCTTGCCAGCGATAAACTCCCGGAAGTAGTTGCGGTAGTCCTCCAGCTTGTCGATGTCTCGGACATAGAGCAGCGACACCGCAGCGATTCGGAGCGCTTCTTCTTCCGGCGAGCCCTTCGGGTACTTGTCGCTCACGGTGCCGAGCGTCTTCATCACTGATTCAACATCAAATTCTGGATTATAGGTCATTGGAGCACAGGTTTAGAGTGCAAGAGGAGCCAGAATCAGCGCGCCAGAACCGCCTGTTGTGAGGACAAAGGCAACACCGGCGATGATGACGACAGTCCCAAGAGCTACTTCAGCCTTGTGATTCCTGATCCAATCAACCGCCTCATCCATACGCGAGAACTTCAGTTCCCTCGCCTTCTGCTCATTTGACTTTTCGCACTCATTGTAAAGCTTGCGGCACTCCCTGGTGCAATACTCACGATACCAGCCATCCTTCTTCGTGTGAGGATATGGCCGTGGCTCCGCGTTCCAGCATTCGTCGTAACACTCACGCTCCTCTGCTTCGCAGTTACGGAAGCCAGAGCCGCCAGTTCCAAGAGCAGTGCCGACTCCGTGAGCGTCCTCGGAGATGACGTAGATTCGAGATTCCGGCCGTTGCGAATGGGCACATCCCATGCCGGCCGCCACGGCGGCAACGACCAGAACATTCCAGTTCAGCCCCGTCCGCCTCATGCGCTACCGCCTTTGAGTGTGTGCCAGGTGGCCTTCCGAATCCACTCTGTCACATGGACGCAGCCGCCGCTGTGGCCCCAAGACCATCCGTCAGGTGTCCAACAGCGGAATTGGCCATACCAGCCCGCAGGCAGCCATAACCGAGACCCCGGCACTCAGCTCCACTTCAGGTACAGGCTGCCCAGCCGGTACACCGTGTTGGGCGTGTACCCGATGGCCAGTTCCTCGGCCGGCACGGGCTCCCACTTCCCGGTGCGCTGCACCTTGCGCTCCAGTCCCGCGGCGGTGACGAAGCGCGTGGAGCCCCCCAGCCCCGCTTCCAATACAAGCACCGCCGCACGCGGCGAGCGCACGAAGTCTCCGCCCGCGTTCAGGCACATCCGCGCGTTCCGGTAGAAGCCCCGGGTCCCCCCAGGCGTCTCGCGCAACGTGAGCGCCGAGGCGCGCTTGAGCCCCAGCTCCGAGCCCGCCACGTAGACGCTCGCCGCCGGATCGAAATCATGTGGCCGCACGAAGCCCGCGACGATCCAGCCAAAGCCAAGCATTCCCGCCGCGAACGCGAGCCACGGCCACCAGCAGCGCAGAAAGCCCGTCTCCTCCACCTTCACGACCGTCGGCACCGTCACCGCCGAGGCGGCGTAATGCGGATGCGTCGCGGAGAAGTGCACCCCGAGCCCCTGTGGCTCCATCTGGCCGCAGCAGCCCTCGGCGACGAAACAGACCTCATATTTGAGCGGCTGTCCCTTGCGCCCATTCCCCAGGTCCGCCTCCGAACCCGCCACGGGACCACAACTCAGCACGCCCTCCGTGATGGTCCCCTGCGCGGTACAGGTGATGGGCACCCGGTCCGCGTTCGTGGAACGGGACAGGTCCACGATGGCGCACCGGCGCGTCTCGCCGCGCTCGCCCCGCCACTGGCCGAGATCGATGGACGCCGGATCCGGCACCAGCGCGAAGTCGAGGAAGCCCTCCACCTGCACCGTCCGGCGCGCGCGCTGCTCCATCCACGCA
This sequence comes from Archangium sp., assembly GCF_057119385.1. Taxonomy (NCBI): domain Bacteria; kingdom Pseudomonadati; phylum Myxococcota; class Myxococcia; order Myxococcales; family Archangiaceae; genus Archangium; species Archangium sp. The sequence goes on from NZ_DBNGVP010000052.1 coordinate 23,125, forward strand.
TTGCGGAACGTCACCTGCACCGGCGTGGGCGCACCGTCCCGCGACAACTGCGTGGGCGTCCAGTCCGCCACGAAGCGCCCTCCCCCTTCGTGACGCAGTGGCACCTCCTGGCCCTCGACCGTGGCCACCGCCGCGAAGCCGTCCGCCTGGAAGAAGGACTCGTCGTCGAACGTCTTCCCCCGGAAGAGCATCCGTGCATCGAGCCGCACCGGCTCCCCCACCCGCGCCGTCGCCGGCACCGCCAGCGAGGCCTCGAGATCGTAACGGAGGATGAGGCCGTAATCGATGTCACCCGAGCCCTTCGGCAACGACAGCGTCCAGCGGCTCGGCTGGTCCGGTGAGTTGGGCGCGCGGAACACCTGGTAGTGGCGGTGCGGCGGCTGACACAGCTTCGGCGCGCCTCCGTAACGGACACCGGGCGGACAGCCGTTGTCCCCCGAGGCCTGCGCGGGAACGTTGCCCTGGGGGCCCTCCAGCTTCGCGGTGTACGCGGGCCCGGGCGAGGCCGACGCCGTGGCCACCAGCACCTCCACCACGTACTTGCCCACCGCGAATGTCTTCGACTCGCCCGGCGACAGCGAGCCCGTCTCCGGCCTCGAGCCGAGCACCCGCGCATAGCCCCGCGTGAAGGCTTCGATCACCTCGCGCGGCTTCTGGACGAAGACCAGGTCCTGCGGATTGCGCACCAATGGCCGGAGGAACTGCTCGCCTGTCTGGCGGATCTCCTCACTGCCGAAGAGCCCGATGACCAGCGTCTCGAAGTCAGCGCCCTCGGAGACCCCCAGTGCCCGAGGGCCCTCGGAGGGATCCCTCAGGTCCTGCGGGGCTCCATCCGTGAAGAAGAGGAACAGCCGGTTCGGCAGCGTCGAGCTCCGCAACCGGTTCCCCGCCTCCTCCAGCGGGCGCTTGTAGAAGGTGCCCTGCGAGTAGGGCAGCGCACGGATGGCATCCGCGTTCTGTGCCGGGCGGGGCGGGTCCCGCTCGTTGTCACCAAAGGCCAGCACGCTCACGTGGTCGGCCGAGCCTCGCGCCAGGCCCTCGACGATGAGCGTCCCGAGCACCGCGGCGCGCTCGGGATCATTGGGCGGATACCGGTGCCCCTGGTCGTCCCGGGACTCCACGCCCATGGAGCACGAGTTGTCGAGGATGAGGACGATCTCGTTGCCCCCGCCCGCCGCTCCGGTGAGGAGCAGGGGCAGGACGAGTTGCGCGAGCATCATCTAGAGCTCCACCTTGAAGTACGTGCCCCCGGCCCGGTACAGCACCGAGGGAGAAGGAACATGCCCCTGCGCCAGGTCCGTCACCGGCTCCCACTGGAGCGTGCGGCGGTCCTGCTGCTCCAGGGGTCCCAGGCCCGTCAGCACCACCCCGGCGCCCTTGGTGGCGCGCAGGAGGATGACCACGTTCCGGGTCCGGCCATTCACCTCGCCGTCCCCGTGCAGGCCCAACCGGGCGTCGCGGTAGAAGCCGGGGCTGCTGCCAGGACAGGCCTGCAGGAGGATGGCGGCCGATTGACGCATGCCGCGCTCGCTCCCGGCCACGCGGATGGACGCTCCGGGCGGGAAGCGCGCGGGCTGGGTGAAGCCGGCCACCACCAGCCCGAAGCCGAGCAGCGCCAGCGTGGGCCACACCCACGCGCCATGGCAGCCCAGGAAGCCCCGGCCCTCGACCTTCCAGCGCAGGCGCACCGTCTTCTCCTGCGCCTTGAACTCGGCGGTCAGCGGCACCACGCGCAGCACGGCCGAGTCCGGTGACACCTCCCCGGCACAGCGCGGCACCTCCAGGCAGATGTCGAGCCACCGGTTCTTGGGATCCAACGCCTCGATTTTCAGCGAGGACCCCAGTCCATGCGCATCCTCCTGCCCCAGCGCGTTGCGGAAGCGGAGCACCGGACGCGACTGGCAGCCGCCGAGCCCCTCGGCACGCAGCTCCCAGCTGTGCTCCTCGGCTCCCTGCGAGCCGCTGAAGTCGAGCTTCTGACACGCCGCCGCCACCGAGGCGCCCGCGGTCACGGTGCCGAAGTCCAGCTCCGCCGGCAGCTCCAGCTTCAGCTGGGGACGCACCCGCACCTCGTGCGTGGGCATGCTCACGGGCCCCTTTGGCGTCTGGAACACGATGGACCAGCTCGCGGCTCCGGGCTCGCCGTAGGTGGCGGAGAACTCGTACCGGTCATCCGCTCGCGGCGGCCCCCGGTAGCGCTCCTCGCCCGTGTCCACCACGCGCACCTCCACCTTGGGGTTCGCGAGCAGCGCGTCCACCTGCTGGCGGCTCGTCCCCGGCTCGGGCCGGATGAGCCGCACCGTCCCCTTGCAGGGAAGCCCGACGTAGCACGTGCGCGGCAGCTCCGAGGTATCGAAGCCGAGCCCCAGGTCACTCACCGTGGCGGAGACCTCGCCCGCGGGACACACCACGCGCTCGCCCGTGCGCCCCCCCGCGCTGAATCGCACCTCGCGCGGCTTGGGAGACGCGGGCGGTGTCCACGTGGTCGAGAGCGCACCGTCCGCCCTCAGCACCTGTGGCTTCTCCCCGTCCACCTGCACGGTGAACTCCAGCGAGAGGCCCGCGGGCGGAGACGTCACCGGCACCTGTCCCGCCGCATCGAAGAGCCGGGCACCCAGCGCGATGGCCTGGCCCGACACGAGCGCCTCGTGCTCGGTGGGCTGCACCACGCGCGCCCGGAAGCCGCAGACCTCCACCTTCAGGCTCTGGGCCTCGGAGGCCGCCGCGCGCAGCTTCTCGTTCCCGCCGAGCGACGGCAGCTTGGGGACGAACTCGATGCGGACGGAGTCGGAGGCGGGGAGCGAGAACCCGCCCGACACGGTGCCGTCCGGCTGCACGGTGCCCTCGTGCTCGGAGGTCTTGCCGCTCGCGTCGGTGACACGGAAGGTTCCGCCCGTCAGGGGACGCGGCGCTCCGCTCTCGTCGCGGACCGCGCCCACCACAGTCACCTTGTCCCCGGCGGTGTAGGGCCCAGGGGAGATGCGCTCCACCCGGGCCTCGAGCTGCATCGGCGGGGGCGGCGGAGCGGACGTGACGGGCTCGCCGTTGATGACGTGCTCCACCACGTTGCCAGCACCGTGCTTCTCCCCGTAGAGCCGCGCGCACTCGTACGGATCCGCGCGCCGCCAGGTACCACGGTTGCGCCGGAGGAACTTCGTCTCGCAGGTGGAGTCCTCCTCGTCATAACAGACGAAGCACTCCTGACCGTTGGTGACCCAGTTGTGGTAGTGCCACTTGCGGTGCATCGCGTGCACGTCCGGCATGCCGCACGCGGGCAGCACCTGCGGCGGAGTCCCCTCATAGCCTCCGACACAGTAGGTCTCCCCGGCCTGCGCCCCGGCGGGCACGGCCCACAGGAGCGGCACGAGGACGACCAGCGCCGCGAGCGCGCGCAGCATCACTTTCCTCCGGATTCCGTGACCTGCGGGCTCCCGGCCGGAGCCGGTACCGGCGTGGTGTGAGGCGTCCCCATGCTCTCGGGAGGTCCAGACCGGGCAACGCCCGCGTCCTGCTCCGTTCCACCGTCCACCTCCACCACGGAGGTGGTGCCCTGCACGGGCGCTGGCGCCGTCGGAGTCGATGGCGACGGCGACGTGCTGCCCGCTCCCAGCCCCAGGGCGATTCCCACGCCCATGGTCAGGATGCCCGTCGCGAGCAGCCACCACAGGGGAACACGGCGTCCGGCGTTCCCCGACGGCACGGGCTCGGCCGGAGCCGCCGCCGTTGGCATCACCTCAGCCGTGGGCTCCGGCCTCCGGGGCGCTGGCGCCGGTGGGGCCGGTTCCTCGGACGAGGCCTGCACCGGAGGCGCGGGCGTGAGCTCGGGCGCGAGCATCGGCATGCCGTCCGGGAGCGTCTCGCGCCGGGCCGCCTGGGGCGCCTTCACCATGCGCGGCACCTCGGGCTGTCCCGCCACGAGCAAGATGACCGTGATGTTGTCGGCCCCCCCGCGCTCGTTGGCCGTCTGGATGAGCCGCGTCACCGCGTCCTGGTAGTCCCGCCCCTCGATGAGCGGGTACAGCTCGTGGTCCTCGATGAGGTCGTACAGCCCGTCGCTGCACAGCAGCACCACGTCGCCCGAGCGCAGCTCCAGCGGCTCCGTCCACACCTCGGGCTTGAAGCTCTTCTGCACGCCCGGGCTGCCGCCCAGCGCCTGCACGAGCACGTGCGAGTCGGGGTGGTTCCGGGCCTCGTCCGCCGTGAGGATGCCGTGGGCGACCATCTGCGCCACGCGCGTGTGGTCCCGCGTCCGGTCGATCAGCCGGCCGTCACGGAACTGGTAGAGGCGGCTGTCACCCACCCAGCCCACGTAGCAGCGCGAGCTCATCACCCAGGCGATGACGCCCGTGGTGCCCATGCCCGGCGCGCCCCGGGTGCTCGCGGCCTCGAGCACCGCCTGGTTGGCCGCGACGAACGCCTCGTAGAGCGCGCGCGGCGGATTGTCGGGCGGGCTGGCGGAGAGCACCTCGACGAGGCGATCGCTGGCCACCTGGCTGGCCACCTCACCGGCCTCGTGACCGCCCATGCCGTCACAGACGACGAGCAGCCGCGAGCCGTCCGGCTGGGCACCGATGCGGTAGGAGTCCTCGTTCTGCGAGCGCTGGCGCCCGACATCGGAACTCCCGTGGATGTAGAGCGGGAGGCTCATTCGTCATCTCCCCTCGCGGGTGCGTAGAGGGTCCTCGCCTTCGCCCGGGGGGCCTCGGCGGACGGTTGAGCGGCGGGAGGCGCCGAAGGAGGAGCCGCGGCGATGGGCACCTGCGCGGAAGGCTCGGCGGGCTGGAGCCCGGGCTGCACCAGGGTGAGCTCGAGGTGCTGCGACAGGCGGATGGTCTGGCCGGGCAGCACCTGGACACGCTCGCCCGGATTCAGGCGGCGCCCGTCCACGAAGGTGCCATTGGTGGAGTGCTCGTCCTTCACGAAGACGTTGCCCGCCTTGAAGAGCTGCACCGTCGCGTGGTGGCCACTGAGCTGGGGCAGATTGACGGCGAGATCCATCTCGCCCTGCCGGGCCCCGATGGTGAACGAGGACTTGTGCACCCGGTAGAACGGCTCCAGCCCGGGAGGCCCCTTGCTCACCACCAGCCGCGTCTCCGGCAGCGTGGCGAAAGGATCCTTCCACGCCGCGGGCGCGGCCGGAGCAGGCTCGGGCTGCGCGGGAGGAGGCTCGGCCGCGGGCGGTGGAGCGACGGGCTGCGCGGCCACGGGCGGCGAGGGATTCGCGGCCGGAGCGGCGGCCTGCTCCGGACGGCGCCGGGCCAGAAACACGATGAGCGCGATCAGCAGGAGCAGACCCAACGCGATGAGGAGCGCGATCAGCCACCAGGGCAATCCACTCGGGGCCGCATCCGCACCCGGAGCCCCGGCCGGGCCCCCCATCCCAGGAGCGCCCGGTACTCCGCCGGGCTGAGGAGTTCCACCGGGAGTCCCCATGGCGCCACCAGGCGGCGTCGTGCCACCGGGCTGTGCCGTCGTCCCGGGGCTGCCGGTCGCCGTGCCCGGTTGCGCCGGGGAACCCGCGCCGGGCGTGGTCCCCGGAGGATTCGCGGACCCGGACGTGCCGGGCCTGGTCGAGGCGCCGGACTGCGCCTGCGAGGGGCCCATGACGACCGTGCCCGGACAAGCGGCGGTGGCGGGGCCCTCGGCCCTCTGCCGGAAGGAGATCGGGTCGCTCCAGGCGGTGGGGGTCTGGCCCACGAGCGCCTCGACGGAGAGCCGGTCCGAGGTCTGCCCGGGCTTCACGCCGCAGAAGGCCACGTCCAGCCAGTAGAGGTTCTCCAGCGCGCCCACCAGCCCCGTGACGGCCTGCCGCTCATCGACGTCCCCCACCTGGATGTAACGGCCGCCGGAGCCCTCGGCGAGCTGGGACATCTCGTCGAGCCGCTGCGCGATCCCCCTGCCCGCGCTCCGCGCACTGAAGACGACCACGTGGATGCGCACGCCCCGCTCACGCGCCTCGCGGGCGAGGTCCTTCACCTTGAGCGCGGGCGACTCCTCGCCGGCATCGGTGAAGACGATGACCTCGCGCGAGCCCCCTCGCTGGAGCGGCAGCTCGCGCGCGGCCTCTCGCACCGCCTGCTGGATGTAGAACTTGAGCCGGGTGACGGGCTGGTCCGTGCCCAGCGCCTCGACCCGCGCCAGACACGTCCGGAGCCCGGCGGCGGTGGTCTCCTCGCAGTGGGTGGACTTGCTCTTCCCGAACGTCATCACCGCCACGGTGTGGTTGCGGGAGCGGGCGCCGAGCTCGTCCGCATACGCCTCCGCGAGATCGAAGGCCTGGGGCCAGTACGTGGCGAACGACTTGGATTGATCGAAGGCCAGGACGGTGTAGCGGCGCTCCTTCGGGGAGTCGGCCATCCGGGCCACGGACTTCACCTGCGCGCCGGCCTGGTCCACGGCGACGCGGAAGCGGTCCTGCGAGGCCCCCGAGGCTCGGAGCTCCTTCTGGAGGGCGGGGTCGGTGACCTCGACCTGGAGGCGCATGTGCCCGTTGGACGCGGGAGGCGCCACGAGCACGGTGAGCCCGTTGTCGGCGGCGGCCGCGGGCGCGCCCACGAGGAGCGCGGCGAGCAGGCCCGCGAGCATGGTGACTGTGCGATGCATGGACATCCCCCCTCGCCCGCTCACTGGGAGCGGCGGGACAGCAGCTGCTCGGGGACGATGACGAGCACGAGGGTCGTCCCGCCCAGGGTGATCACCGATTGGTTCTGCAGGACGATCTGCTCCCCGTGGACGACGGCGCCGTTGACGATGGAGCCATTGCTGGAGACGTCGATGAACGAGGCATCCTCGGCGCGGATGAAGAGGAAGGCGTGCTGGCCGCTCACGCGCCCGTCGTCGAGCACCACATCACAGTCGGCGTTGCGGCCGAGCACGTTGCGCCCGGCGCGCAGCGGGTGGACGCGGCCGGGGTCGGTGGGGCCGCGGTACTCGAAGAGGGCACCTCGCACGAGCCCCGCGGCGGCCGGGCTCTCGCTGCCCATGTCCACGATGGTCCGGGCCTTGGGGCGCGGAGCGGCGGCGGCCGGAGGGGGAGCGGGCTGAGCGGGCTGAGGAGGAGCCGGCGGCATGGCGGCGGGAGCCGGGGCCGGAGCGGACAGACGGGTGGGAGGAATGGACGCGGCGGCGAACGGATCGCGCGGGTCGAAGGTGGGCCGGGGCGGAGGCGGATTGGCGAAGAAGTCCGCGCCCCGGTGCGCGGGCGGAGGCGGAGGGGCCGCCGGATCCGGCTCGAAGACGGTGCGGCGTTTCTGATGCGGGTTGACCGGCTGGGGCGGCTGCGGCGCGGGGGCGCTCACGGGGCCCGGAGCGGGACTGGCGGGCGCCAGATCCATGCCGCACATATCGCAGTAGGCGGCACCGGCATCGTTCTCGTTCTGACAGGAAGGACAGCGCATGAGGGGCGGTCACGACTCTAGGGCACGCCCCGGAGGAAACTCCAGCCGGACGAGCCCCCAGGCCCCTACGAACGAGTCAGGTCGCGATTGCAGACCCCGGAGCGGGCACGCGCGTTCATGCATCGGAGAGGAAATCCTCATGAGCCCCCACCCCACCTGGCCACGTGCCCTCCCCGCCCTGACCTGTCTGCTGCTGCTCACCGGAGCGTGCCTGCCCGCGGTCCGTGCCCCGGCCCCAGCACCCCAGGAGCCCCCGCCCGAGGCCATCGCGCCGCCCCCTCCATCGCCCTCGCCACCGCCCGAGCCTCCCGCCGAGGTCCGCTCCCTTGCCTGCGTGGCGAGGCAGCCCACCGTGGCGCCGGAGCTGCTGCCTCCCCCTCCGGCGGAGAAGGCGTGGCTGCGGCTCCAGCTCTACGAACTGCCCACACCGTCCGGACAGGGGACGTCCCTCCAACTTCGACTGACCTCGGTGCAGAACTACAGCTGCCTCGGCTATGAGATCCCCGCGCGCCTGAGCATGGCCGCGGGCGAGCTTCGCATCGACGTGGAGAAAGTGAGGTTCCGGCCCGGGCCCTGTCTGGCCGCCATCGGCCCCGCATCCGGTCTGGTCGTGCTGCCCGAGACAGTGCGTGGCACCTTCACGCTCCGCTTGCGGCACGGCGGACAGGAGGACCAGTACCGGCTGGTCATCGAGCAGGACAGGCTCGAGCTGTCCCCGCTGCGCGCCCGCTTCTCCGCGACCCAGAGCCCGCTGGTGCTCCTGCGCGCCCCGGAGGGAGCGCTCCACCTGCAGTGTATCTTCAAGGACTGGGAGAACCGCTGCCGCGAGCAGGCGGCGAAGGGCGGGCCCACGTGCGCGACGTTCTTCGCGGATCCGGAGATCGCGCGCCTGGAGCCGCTGGAGCTGAAGCCGGGCGCGTACTCCCTGGGGATCTTCAGATCCCCCTCGGGGTGCTTCGTGCGGGCACCCGGGGGTGTGGAGGCCCTGGTCCGCCACATCTCCGAGCACTACCGCGACCCGAGCAACTGCCTGTACATCGCGGTCCACACCTGGACGGGCGGAGGGTTCAGCAACCTCTGAGCCCCTCGCGCGAGCTCACGCGGCCCTGGCGCCGAGCCCCCCGCCCCATCACCGCCCCCGCGCCGCCTTCCGGAGCGGCTCATCGGCGGCGAACACGGACTTGAGCACCCGGCCCGTGGCCGTCTTCAGCCTCGCCACGTCCTGCGGCGTCCCTTCCGCCACGAGGGTGCCACCCGCCTCGCCGCCCTCGGGCCCCAGCTCCACCACGTGGTCCGCCGAGGCGATGACGTTCGGGTGGTGCTCGATGACCACCAGCGTGTCCCCTCGGTCCACCAGCCGGCGCAGGAAGGAGATCAGCTTCGACACGTCTCCCAGGTGCAGACCCGTGGTGGGCTCGTCGAGCACGTACAGCGTGGGCTCATGCCGGGTGGACGCGGTCAGCTCCGCGGCCAGCTTCAACCGCTGCGCCTCACCACCGGACAGCGTGTTCGAGCCCTGGCCGAGCTGCAGATACCCCACGCCCAGGTCCGACAGGCAGGACAGCGGCGCGGCCACCTTGGGCAGCGCGTGGAAGACGTCCTTGGCCTCGTCCGCCGACAGGCGCAACACGTCGCCAATCGTCAACCCGTGGTAGCGCACCTCCAGCGTGGCCGCGTCGAAGCGCGCTCCGCCGCAGGCCTCGCACGGGGTGACGACGTCCGGGAGGAAGGACATCTCGTGGGAGATGGCCCCCTGCCCCTCGCACGCCGTGCACCGTCCACCGGACGTGCTGTTGAACGAGAACCGCGTGGGAGAGAAGCCCCGCAGCTTGGCCTCGGGCGTGGCGGCGAACGCCCGGCGCAGCTCGTCCCAGAGTCCCAGGAAGGTGGCCGGCACCGAGCGCGGCGTGCGCCCGATGGGCGACTGGTCCACGGCCAGCACACGGCGGATGGCCTCCACGCCCGTGAGCGACTTGAAGGCCCCCGGGCGCGTCGTCACCAGCCCGAGCTTCTCGCGCAGGGCCGGGTACAGCACCTGCCGCACCAGGGTGCTCTTCCCCGAGCCCGACACGCCCGACACCACGGTGAGCCGGCCCACGGGGATGCGCAGGTCCACCCCCTTCAGGTTGTTGGCGCGAGCCCCCTTCAGCTCCACCCACTTCTCCGGCGCTCCCCGAGCCGTGCCCGCCACCACCGCGGGCTCACGGAGCGCGCGGGCCGTGGGAGCATCCTCCGTCTGCAGCACCTTCTCGGGCGGCCCCTCGGCGAGGATGCGCCCACCCCCGCGGCCACCCGTGGGCCCCAGCTCCACGAGGTGGTCCGCCGCGCGGATGGTGTCCGTGTCGTGCTCCACCACCAGCACGGTGGAGCCGGTGTCCACCAGCGCGCGCAGGTTGGACAGCAACCGGTGCGTATCCCGCGGGTGCAGACCGATGGTGGGCTCGTCCAGCACGTACATGGCGCCGGTGAGGCCCGCGCCGAGCTGCGCGGACAGCCGCAGCCGCTGCATTTCTCCACCCGAGAGCGTGGCCGCGTTCCGGTCCAGCGACAGGTAGCCCAGCCCCACGCGGTCGAGGAACTCCATGCGCCGCAGCAGCTCCTGGCGGGACGGCTCGCCGAGCAGCGCCCGGTCCCCCTTGAACTTCCACCCGCGCACCTGCTCCAGCGCGGCGGTGACGGACTGCTGCACCACCTCGTGGTAGCGCTGCCCCTCCAGCTTCACGGCGCGCGGCACCGGCTCCAGGCGCGAGCCCTCGCAGGTGCCGCACGGCTCCGAGCGGCCCTCGGCCAGCGCCTCCGCGCCCCCGTCCACCCCCGTCCCCTCGCAGTCCACGCACCGGCCCTGCTTCGTATTGAAGGAGAACCAGCGCGGGTCCATCTCCGGCACGGAGAAGCCACAGACGGGGCAGGTGCGCTCGCTGGACAGGAGCGTCTCCTTGTTCCCGCTGGAGCGGACCTTCAGCGCGCCCTTGCCCCAGGTGAGGGCCTTGTCGAACACCTCGCGCGGCAGCTTCGCCAGCTTGCCCTGGTACATGACGAGGTCGATGTCGTGCTCGCGCGACTTCACGAGCTGGGGCGGCTGGTCCGTGGAGACCACCTTGCCGTCGGCGATGGCGGTCTCGATGCCCGCGCGGGCGGCGGCGGTGAAGACGTCCAGGTAGGTGCCCTTGCGCGCGCGCACGGCGGGAGCGAGCACGGTGCCGTCCCCCTTCATGGCGGTGAGCTGCGCGTAGAGGGCCTCGGCCGTGGTGGCGGCGATGGGCTCGCCGTCCTGCGGGCAGTGGGGCTGGCCCAGCTTGGCGAACAGCAGGCGCAGGTAGTGGGCCACCTCGGTGACGGTGGCCACCGTACTCGTGGCGCCCGCGCGCGAGGTGCGCTGCTCCAGTGCCACGGAAGGCGGAATGCTGCTGATGCGCTCCACGTCCGGCCGCGGCATCGTGGGGAGGAACTGGCGCGCATACGGCGTCAGCGTCTCCAGGAAGCGCCGCTGCCCTTCCGCGAACACCACGTCGAAGACGAGCGAGCTCTTCCCCGAGCCGCTCGGCCCCGTCACCACCGTCATCTTCCCGAGCGGAATCCGGCAGGACACCTCCTGCAGGTTGTGCTCACGCGCGTGCTCCACCTCGATGGCGGGAGCCGCCTCCGCCAGGCCCTTGCCGCGCTTGCCCGGTACCACCGGCTCGGCCAGCTCCCCGCGCAGCGCCGCCGCGGTGAGCCCCTTGCTCCGGGCGAGCTGCTCCGGCGTGCCCTCGGCCACCAGGCGCCCACCATTGCGGCCACCCCCCGGGCCCAGGTCGATGATCCAATCCGCGCCGCGCATGACCACGAGGTCATGGTCCACCACGACGACGCTCGCGCCACGGTCCACCAGCTCGTGCAGCGCGGCGAGCACCTGACGCACGTCCGCGTCGTGCAGGCCGGCGCTCGGCTCGTCGATGAGGAAGAGCGAGCCCTTCGCCTCGCTGGCCAGGGCGCGCGCCAGCTTGAGCCGCTGGGCCTCGCCACCGGACAGGGTGGACAGGGGCTGGCCGAGCGGCAGGTACCCCAGGCCCAGCCGGGACACGGGCCCCAGCGCGCGCACCAGCGGCTTGTCGCCGGCGAAGCGCTCGAGCACCTCGTCCACGGTCAACTCCAGCACGTCCGCCACGGAGAGGCCGTGGTGGCGGATGGCCAGCACCTCCTCCTTGAAGCGGCGGCCCCGGCACACCGGGCACAGCAGGGACACGTCCGCGAGGAACTGCATCTCCACCGTCTCGTAGCCCTCGCCCGAGCAGGCCTCGCAGCGCCCCTTGTCCACGTTGAACGAGAAGTGCGCCGAGGTCAGCCCACGCACCTCGGCCTCGGGCTCGGAGGCGAAACGCTCGCGCAGCCGGTCCCACGCCTTGGTGTACGTGGCCGCGTTGCCGCGCGAGGTGCGCCCCAGCGGCGACTGATCCACGAAGGTGACGCGCTCCACCGCCTCCAGCCCGTCCACGCCGTCCGCCTCGCCCGGCACCTCCACGTCCTTCTCGCCCAGGGCGCGCCCCAGGTGGCGGTACAGCACCTCGTCCATCAGCGTGCTCTTGCCCGAGCCGCTCGGCCCGGTGATGGCGCACAGCACGCCCAGCGGCACGCTCACGGACACACCCTGGAGGTTGTGGGCCCGGGCATTGCGCACCACCAGCTCGCCCGTGCGCTTTCGCGGCGCGCGCTTCACCTCTCCGGTGCCCGCCAGCAGCCGGCCCGTGGGCAGGTCCGCGCGCTTCGCCAGCGCCTGCGGTGTCCCGTCGAAGCACAGCTTCCCACCGTGCTTGCCCGCCCCGGGCCCCAGCTCCAACACGCGGTGCGCGGAGCGGACGACGAGCGGATCATGCTCGATGACGAGGGCGATGTTGCCCCGCGTGGCCAGCTCGGCCATGGCGCCGGTGAGCGGCCCCACGTCGGCGGGGTGCAGGCCCACGGTGGGCTCGTCCAGCACGAAGAGCGCCCCCGTCAGTGACGTTCCCAGCGCCGCGGTGAGGGACACACGCTGGGCCTCGCCCCCGGACAGCGTGCGCGCGGGCCGGTCCAGCGTGAGGTAGCCCAGGCCCACCCGCTCCAGGTAGCCGAGGCGCCCGGCCAGCTCGCGGCGCACCAGCTCGCCCTGGCCGGTATGGGTGCGCAGGGCGTCCAGCCGCGCGCGGGCATCGGACAGCTCCAGCCCGTGCCACGCGGCCAGGTCCAACCCGCCCACGCGCCAGGCCCGCGCGGACTCGTTGAGACGCGCCCCCTGGCAGTTCTCGCACAGCGTATAGGCGCGGTAGCGCGAGAGCAGCACGCGCACGTGCATCTTGTACGTGCGGCTCTCCATCCAGCGGAACCACGCGCGCACGCCCGGGTACGAGCGGCCCCCGTGGTAGTCCCCCTCCCCTTCCAGCACCCGCTCGCGCTGCGCCGGGGTGAGCCGCTCCCAGGGCACGTCCAGCGGAATGCCGTGCTCGCGCGCGTAGCGGAACAGCATCTTCCGCTCCCACTCGGACGTCTTGCCCGACCAGGGACGGATGGCGCCCTTCTCCAGGCTCAGCGACGGGTTGGGCACCACCTTGGCCCAATCAATCCCAATGGTGCGGCCGAAGCCCTTGCACGTGGGGCAGGCCCCGGTGGGGGACTGGTAGCTGAAGAGACCGGGCCGGGCCTGCTCGAACTCGCGCGAGCACTTGGGGCACACCAGGCCGCGGCGGATGCGCCGGGCGCCCGAGGGCGTGAAGGCCACCGCCTCGCCATTGCCCATGGCCCACGCCGACTCCAGCGCCGCCGTCACCCGGCCGAGCTGCCCCTGGGCCAGCTTCAACCGGTCCACCACCACATGGGCCACGCCGGCCGAGTCCGTGGCCTCGGAGGGCCGCAGCGACTCCAGTTCCTTCACCTCACCCTGCACCACCAGCCGGTGGAAGCCGTCCTTCAACAGCCGGGCGCGCACGTCGAGGAACTCGGCGGTGTCCGCGATACGCAGGGGGAAGGCCAGCACGGCCAGGGCATCCGGCTCGGCGGCGAGCACCGCGGTGGCGGCCACGCGCGCGTCGGTGCGCACCGCCTCCACCCCACAGGTGGGGCATACCGGCATGGCCTCACGGGTGAAGAGGGCGGACAGGTAGGCCTCCACGTCCGCCAGGGTGGCCACGGTGGAGCGCGAGCTCTTCACCGGCGCGCGGCGATCCACGGCCACGCCCGCGGCCACGGGCTCCAGGGTGTCCATCGGGGGCCTCTCCAGCCGCTCGAGGAACTGGCGGGCGTACGGGCTGAAGCTCTCGACGAAGCGGCGCTGGCCCTCGGCGTAGAGGGTGTCCAGTGCGAGGCTGGACTTGCCGGAACCAGACACGCCGGTGAGGCACACCAGCTCGCCTTCCGCGAGGTCCACCGAGAGGGACTGGAGATTGTGGGTGCGAGCGCCAACGAGGTGCGTCTTGTGCATGCGAGGCGCTGATTTAACGGCGGAAGTCAGGCTCGCCAACGGAATCTGTAACGTGGGAACGAGCAGGCAGTTGGGTCATCCCGTACAGTCCCATCCAATCCACCCCGTCCAGGCATGGTGCCGATCTAGCTTGCCACTCCCCCCACAACCCCCGAGGACTGCCCATGAGCAGCCGAGTGAACCTGCTCGCACCCAAGGTGCGAATGAACCCCTATCCTCTCTATGCCGAGCTGCGCCGGAGCGCCCCGGTGAGCCAGGTGGATCCCGGCGGGCTCTGGGCGGTGGCGCGCTACGCGGACGTCCTCACCGTGATGAAGAATCCGCGGCTCTTCTCCTCGGAGGGCATCCGGCGGACCTACCGCCCGGCGTGGATCTCCAACTACCCCATGGCAGACTCCATGCTCGTCATGGATCCGCCGCACCACACCCGGCTGCGCTCGCTCGTCAACCGCGCCTTCGGGGCCTCGGTGATGACCCGGCTGGAGCCCCGCATCCGGGAGCTCGCACGGCAGCTCGCCACCGCGCTGCCCGCGGGCCAGACGGTGGACTTCGTGGAGGCCTTCTCCATCCGCGTGCCCATCGCCGTGCTGGGAGATCTGGTGGGCATTCCGCCCTCGCTCCACACGCGGCTCAAGCAGTGGGCGGAGGTGATGACGCAATTCACCAGCGTGGGCCCGGAGGACACCGGGTTGCAGGAGCGCATCCGCGCCACGGTGAACGAGGCGCGCGGCCATTTCGAGCAGGTGCTGAAGGAGCGCCGCCGCGCGCCGCGGGATGATCTGATGAGCGACCTGCTGCGCGCGCGCGTGGACGGAGAAGCGCTGACGGCGACGGACCTGATGGGCTTCATGTTCCTGCTGCTCATCGGCGGCCTGGAGACGACGGTGCACCTGCTGAGCATCAGCGCGCTGAAGCTCCAGGAAGACCCCGCGCTGATGGCGCGGCTGCGCGCGGAGCCGGAGCTCCTCCCCCGCTTCATCGACGAGATGCTGCGCCACGGTGGCCCGGTGCACGGGGTGGTGCGGATGGTCACCGACGAGGTGGAGCTCGGCGGCGCGCGCATCCCCCGGGGAGATCGGCTGCTGTTGCTGATGGCCTCGGCCAACCGCGACGAGGCGCAGTTCCCCGACGCGGACCGCTTCGACCTCGACCGTCCCGGTCCGCAGAACCTGCCCTTCGGGCATGGCGTGCACTTCTGCCTGGGTGCCCAGCTCGCGCGCCTGGAGGCACGGCTGGCGCTGGAGGCACTGCTCGCCCGCTTCTCCCGGCTGACGCTCGGCGAGGAGCCGGCGCGGTGGAACATCTCGCTGGTGATGCGAGGGCCCACCCTGCTGCCCCTCGCGGCGCATACGGACTGACGGGTGGAACACCTCCCTGGTGGTGCGCGGTCCGCTGTCCCTGCCGCTCGTGGCGCACCCGCTCTGAGACCTCCTACGATGGGGGCCCCCACTGCATCACCCCCGAGGTCAACCGATGAGCAGTACCAGTCGAGTGAACCTGCTGGCACCCGAAGTGCGTGCGAATCCCTACCCCGTCTACGCCGAGCTGCGCCGCCACGCGCCCGTGAGTCAGGTGGAGCCCATGGGCATGTGGGCGGTCTCGCGTCACGATGATGTGCTGTTCGTCCTGAAGAATCCCCAGCTCTTCGCCTCCGAGGGCTTCCGTCAGGCGTACCGGCCTCCGTGGATCTCCAACTACCCGCTGGCGGACTCGGCGCTCGTGATGGATCCGCCGCGCCACACGCGGCTGAGGGCCCTCATCAACCGTGCCTTCGGGGCCTCCGTCATCACCCGCATCGAGCCCTTCGTCCGCCAACTCGCGACGCGGCTCGTGGCGGCCATCCCCGAGGGCCGCCCGGTGGACTTCGTGGAGCACTTCGCCACGCCCATGCCCATGGGCGTCATCGGCGAGCTGCTGGGCCTGTCCCCCGAGGTGCACCCGCGCCTCATGCACTGGGCGGAGCACCTGGCCCGCTTCACCAGCATCGGCCCGGATGACATCGACAAGCAGGAGGCCATGCGCGCCACGGTGAACGAGGCCCGCGGCCACTTCGAGCAGGTGCTGGAGGAGCGCCGGCGCAACCCGGGCGACAACCTGGTGAGCGACCTGGTGCGGGCGCGCGTGGAGGGCGAGTCCCTGACGGACACGGAGCTGCTGGGCTTCATGTTCCTGCTGCTCATCGGCGGCCTGGAGACGACGCTGCACCTGCTCAGTCACGCCGCCCACCGGCTCCACCTCCAGCCGGAGCTGATGACGCTGCTGCGTGAGAAGCCCCTCCTCGTCCCCCGCTTCATCGAGGAGGTGCTGCGCCACGAGCCACCCGTGCACGGGATGATCCGCCTGGCCACCGAGGAGGTGGCGCTCGGCGGGACGCGCGTGCCCAAGGGCGCGCAGGTGCTCACCCTCATGGGCTCGGCCAACCGCGACGAGAGCCACTTCCCCCACCCGGACGTCTTCAACCTGGATCGGCCCGGTCCGCAGAACCTCCCCTTCGGGCACGGCATCCACTTCTGCCTGGGCTCGCAGCTCGCACGCCTGGAGGCACGGCTGGCCGTGGAGGCACTGCTCGCCCGCTTCTCCGGCCTCGGCCCGGGAGACGCACCGGTGCAGTGGAACTCCTCGCTGATCGTCCGGGGCCCCGCGAAGCTTCCGCTCGTGGCCTGGCCGGCCTGACGCCGGAGAGTGCCCGGCTGCCCTGCCTTCTTCGGGACACCTGCGCCGTGCCTGCCCGGTCTGGTGCGCGTGTCCATGCTGTACAGAAGGCAGGAGGCCCCCATGTTGACCGTCGATACCGATATCTCCACCGCTCGGGCGGTCGCCGCCCGGGCAGCTCCCTCACTCGCCATCATCGAGATGCCCGGCAGGCAGGGGGTCGGTTTCGTCGTCTCCTCCCAGGGCCAGCTCGTCACCAACCTGCACGTGGTGGCGGGCGCCGAGGAGATCCACGTCCTGCTCGCCGACGACCAGCTGCTGCAGGTGGAGCAGGTGCTCGCGCTCGACGAGAAGCGGGATCTGGCCGTGCTGCAGTTGCCCGTGCACGGGGTGGAGGCGCTCCAGCTCGACGGCCATGCCCACCCGGGCGAGGGCGACGCGCTCTTCATCCTCCTGCCGGCCGGCGGAGGCATGCTGGGGCTGATGGAGACGCGGGTCCAGGCGGTGCAGGTGCTCGACGAGTCCCTCACCTTCCTCGAGCTGGAGGCGGGCCTGCCGGAGGATGCCTCGGGCAGTCCGGTGATGGATGCCTCGGGCGCGCTGGTGGGCGTGGCCACGTGCGCCTTCGCGGACGGGCGGCCCATCACCATCGTCATCCCCTCGCGCTACGTGGAGGCGTTGCTGGAGCAGCAGGCCACGCTGCCGCTCTCCACGCTCGCCCTGGCCCGGCCCCTGGCCTCGCGCCAGCGTCAGGTGCCCACGCATCCGCTCTCGCTGCTGGAGGGTTGCGCCACCGACAGCGTGGAGGAGATCGCCCTCGCCATCATGCAGGCCATCCAGCTCGGCGCACCCGCCTACAACCAGGGGGACCCGGAGTCCTGCTACCGCCTCTATGAGCGCACGGCCGAGCGGCTCATCCAGGAGCGTCCGGACTGTCCCGGTGCCCAGGCCGCCCTGCGCGAGGGACTCCAGCGCTGTGCCCGGCTCGACGGCGCGGACGCGTGCGCCTGGGCCCTGCGCGACACCTTCGACGGACTCCTCCACGTCATCGACCGCTGGCTCCAGGCCCAGGCCGCCTTCGCGCGCATGTCCGCTCCCAGGTCGTACCTGCAGTGAAGTGCTCCGTAACCGGAGGAGGCGACCCGTTGGGGATTCCGTTCAGTCCCTGACGCCATGGGTACCCCGGTCACCTGGGGGGACCTGTGGGTAAATCCCTACCCACCGGGGCCATCCCGACCCGTAGTAAGACGGGGTCTGGACGCAATCCACCTCGCCGAGGAGCACATGCGAGCCCTGCTCGTCCCATCCGGGAGCATCGATCTCTCGCCCGTGGAGCTCCTGCTCCGCCAACTCGGCGTGACCCCGACACGGGCCCGGGATGACGAGGCCGCCATCACGGCCTTCCACCTGTCTCCCTATCCCCTGGTGCTGCTGGGAATGGATGAAGCGGGAGACCGCATCGTGCTCGTGCGAGCGCTGCGGGCCTGTCCGCGGGGGGCACAGGCCTCCATCCTGGTCGTGGCGCGTCCCGAGCAGGTGGAGACGCTGCAACCGTTGCTGGAGGCCGGAGCGGACGACTTCCTGCTGCTGCCGCTGGACGAGGCCTCGGCGGCGCTGCGGTTGCGGATCGCCGAGCGCCGGTCGGCGGAGCGGCCGGCGCCGATACCGGACGACTTCGAGCTGGACGGGCTGTGCGCGGTGCTGCTGCGGGAGAGCCCGGTGCCCACCTGCATCACCACGCGCGAGGGCCAGGCCTTCGTGGAGGTGAACGATGCCTGCACGCGGCTGTTCGGCTACGCGCGGGAGGAGATGCTCTGGCGCACCGCGAAGGACCTGAACCTGTGGGAGACGCCCACGGAGCCGGATCGCCTGAGCGCGCTCTTCCGGGAGCAGGGCGTGCTGCGCGGGGTGGAGTCGCGGGTGCGGTCCAAGGATGGGGAGCTGCACCATGTGCTCGTCTACTCGGGCATCGCCGAGTACGCGGGCACGCCGCACGTGGTGACGATGTTCCCGGACCTGACCGAGCGCAAGCAGATGCAGGCGCGGCTACTGCTGTCGGACCGGATGGCCTCGGTGGGCACGCTGGCCGCGGGCGTGGCGCATGAAATCAACAACCCGCTGGCGTACGTGACGGCCAACCTGGGCTACGCGCACGAGGAGCTGGTGCGCCTGCTGGAGCGCGGGGCCGCGGTGCCACAGGACAGCGCTCCGGCCGCGAACCCGTTGAAAGCGGTGTGCGTGGCGCTCGGCGAGGCGCTGGACGGCGCGGACCGGGTGCAGACCATCGTGGGAGATCTCAAGACGTTCTCGCGCGACACGCAGGAGCCGCTGCGAGCGGTGGACGTGAAGAAGGTGCTGGAGCGCACGCTCAACCTGGCGTCCGGGGAGATCCGCCACCGGGCGAAGCTGGTGAAGGAGTACGGGGAGGACGTGCCCCTGGTGCGGGGCAACGACTCGCGCCTGGGGCAGGTGTTCCTCAACCTGCTGGTCAACGCCGCGCAGGCCATTCCGTCCGATGGGGACGCGGACCACCACGAGATTCGCGTCAGGACGCGCCTGGCGGCGCCCGGGAAGGTGGCGGTGGAGGTGTCGGACACCGGAGCGGGCATCGCGCCGGAGCTGATGGGCCGCATCTTCGATCCCTTCTTCACGACGAAGCCGCCGGGGGTGGGAACGGGGCTGGGCCTGTCCATCTGCCACAACCTCATCCACGCCATGGGTGGGGAGATGCAGGTGCGGAGCGACCTGGGGCGGGGCACCACCTTCCAGGTGTTGCTGCCGCCGGCCACCACGGAGATGGAGGAGGCCAGGCCAGCGCCGAGGCCCACGGTGAGCAGTGCCGGAGGGCCGAGGGGGCGCGTGCTGGTCATCGACGACGAGCCGATGCTGTGCACGGCGGTGGAGCGGATTTTGAGGCCGCACCACGACGTGGTGTACACGACGCTGGCGGCCGAGGTGCTGCCGCGGTTGGAAGCGGGCGAGCACTTCGATCTCATCCTGTGTGACTTGATGATGCCGAGGATGAACGGGATGGACTTCCACGCGGCGTTGCAGCGGCTGAGGCCGGAGCTGACGGGGCGGGTCATCTTCCTGACGGGAGGGGCCTTCACGGCGCAGGCGAAGACGTTCCTGGAGCGGGTGCCCAACCGCCGGGTGGAGAAGCCCTTCAACGCGCGTGCCCTGCTGGCGGTGGCGCGCGAGGTGATCTCCACCGTCAGTTGAGGCAGGTGGCAGTCAGGGCAGCTCCGCGTGGCCCGTGAAGGCACGCAGCCAGATTCGAGCTTGCAGCCCGACCGGAGACGTTGGCAGCATCTACCTACTGAATACGTAACCAGTAGGCTCGAATCGTGAACAGACTCTCGAAGGCATCCGTGCGTCGTGCCATGGAAGTGGCGCGGGCTTTCGACCAGCTCATCCTGGCAACCCAAGCTGACTCATTCGAGGTACTGGAGAGCCGATACAAAGCGCTGGAACGTCATCTCCTGCATTCAGTGGTCAAGACGGACTTCGAACGCAAGGAGTTACGGCGGCGTATTGCCGAGAGGCTCTTCACCGAGGCCTTCGGGCATGACTGTCCATGGCCAGTCTTCGGGCGCACCCTGCGGCGCATCCAACGGCTGGGCTACTCGAACGTGGAGCGCCGCTATCATGTGGCCTGCCTCTACGCCATGTGGTGTGAGCACCACCCGGAGCATGACCCACGAGAGGCACGCCGCATGCTCGACGACACCGAACGGCACCTGCTCCGGTTCCCTCGCTCCAGCCCACTGCGCCAGGGTCTGCTGGAGGCACTCGCGGCGAAGCGGAGGCAGACTGGCTTGTAGCCCCGCTCAGAATTGCCTTATCGGCCCCCCGACACCCGCTTGCGAGTGCTCAAGTCACTGCCCGTGCTCGAGTCGTCAACGACCGAGCCATCCGATACGCCAGATTGCTCCGTTCCTTTTGTACAGGCTGCCCAAGAGTACTGCGGCATTTGCGATTTCCGGTACTGCTCCTCCAGCCAGCGCCGCGCATGCAGCGGGTATCCGTCCCTGGTCTCCGCCACGCAGCGCGCCTGCTGCCCACACTGATCAAGCAGTGCCCGAACGGCCCGCATCCGATCGAGGTACGCCATCACACCGGCCTGCGGTCCCGGAACCTTCCCGCAGGCGATGATCACCCGGGCCGCCCGCCGAAACACTGCCTCCAGCCAGCGGTCGTTCTCAGCGCCCACCAGGCCCGATGCTCTCCCTCCTGCCAGCGCCTTGGAACTCACGTCCCGGAAGGCGAACAGGTTCACAATTGTGATGCTGCCCACGTCCTGAAGGCTGGGCGAATTACAAACGAAGGTCTGCACATTCCAGACGGTCCGGTCGCAGCGGCCCGGGTCCGTCCAGGACGGGTTCATCATCAACACTGCCAGTTCTGCTCCCGGGCGCCTGAGGGGCAGGGTGATGTACCAACGATAGTTGTGGCTTTCGTCCCATTCCTCGCGGATATCCGGAACCTTCACGGCCTTGTGGTAGGTATACAGCCTCTGCGGTCGCCGCGAGTCGCCTGCCGACTGGTGGTCGTCGCCCCTGTCGGCTTTGCGCACCCAGTTGCGCAGGGTCGAATCGGTCAAGTTCAGGTCCCTGGCCACCCGGAATAGGCTCTTGCTGCCCTCGCGCACCAACCGGACCGCCTCGGCCTTGAACTCCTGGGTAAAGTTCCGCCTCTTTCTTCGTTCCATGGACACTACCTCTCGTGTAATCGATCCTATCGGGGGTATCCACGAAACCCGAGCAGGCTCAGCGCCAGGGGAAGATCACGCCGTCGAAGAACTCGCCCCCGCCGCTCGCCTCCTGGCTCCGCAGCTTCAGGGTGAAGGCGCCGCGCGCCGCCTCCTCCGTCATCTCCACCTCCATCCCGACACGAAGTGACTTCCCCGGAGGAATGGGCCCCGGTGACCAAACGCCGAGCGCCCTCCACTCCACGCCCTTGGGCCCTACCAGCACCGCGCCAGCGGGTGTCCAGGGGTTGTTCCCGTTGTTTTTCAACTCCAGTTCCAACGCCAGCCGTACCACCTCTCGCCCTTCCTCCATGCGTGCGGTGGCTGTGCGGTAGCTGCGTGCCGTGACGCTGGTGAGCGTGTTGCCCGGACGCGAGGTGATGCTCCGGGTGATGTCCTGATGGGCGATGCCCCCCTCACCCAGCAGTTTCCGAGCAATCAAGCCCAGCAGCCCCACCTGCCCACTGCACCGCGCCTCCAGGCGCGCCTTGTCCTCCTGGCATTGTCGCGCTTCCGCCCGCGCCTGCTGCTCGCCCTCGCCGCAAGAGGCGGGCGGGCGTGGCTGGCGTGTCACCTCCACCTGCCGCGCGGCTTCGGAGGGGTGCACCACCAGCACGAAGCGGGCGCTGGCCGGAGTCATGCCGTCCTGGAAGAAGACCGTCATGGGCACGCGCTCTGCCTGCGTGAGCGCCCGCGTGGGCACCAGAGCCAGCCCCGTCTCCCCCTGCATCACCTGGAAATGCTCCCGCCCGGCCAGTTCCACGCCCCCCACTTTCGCGTCGAAGAGGACGCTGGTGGTGAGGCCCGGGTGGATGCACACCGCGTGCGCCTCCCCGTGCGTGTCTTCCGTCAGCCTCACGTGGCTCGTCCCCGTCACACAGCCAGGTGTCGCGGACAGTGCGGAGGCGTCCAGGGGGGCAGCGAGCAACACGAGTCGCAACAGGGCAGCGGAGGACAGCACGGGCATGGGCGGGGATCTCCCGAGAACGTGGACAGGACCGCGGGAGTGGGGCTCTACCATACCTCCTGCCCGGTCGTGTCCGGTCCACTGCCGTCCCACCTCGCGGACGCCCCTATTTGAAGCGGTCCACCACCCGCACCCGCGCAACGGGGACCACCATCATCTTGCCCGGCGCGCTGCCGGGCTCGAGCTCCTCGCCGACCTTGTTACTGCTGTCCAGCAGCTCCAGACACACGGGGTACGTCACCCCGTTGGGCGTGCGCGCCTCGGTGAAGCGGCCGTACACCCGCCCCTCCTTGACGTAGAGCCGCCCGGAGACCCGGGTGTCGCCCGGCAGCGCGAAGCGTCCGCCATAGCCAAAGTCATCGGCTCCCGCATCCCAGTCGCCTGCCAGGTAGACAGGAGTGTCTTCGTCCACGCGCACGGCCCTGCCACGCACGTTGCTCCATTCCACGCTCTTCATTTCTCCCAGGCGGAAGCCGAGCGTGCCCGTCATGGTCTCCAGGGCCCCGGGGGGGCACGCCTGGGGTGGCGGAGCGGGGCGCTCGGACGGCAGTTGCTGCGGGGCGCCCATGCAGGCTTGCAAGGCGACGCCGGTGAGGCCGAGACACGCGTTGCGCATGGCGGTGCCCCGGCGCTTGGGCGCGGCTTCGAGTTGGGGGCCGGGGGTTGTCTTCGGCGGCTGCTTCACGGGAGCACTGTCCTTTCGGGGCGCCAGCGGCGGGGCGGCGGCCGGGGGAGGAGGCGCCTCGGGCAAAGGCGCGGCCACGGCCCGCACAGGTTCCGGTGCTGGCCCACCCGGCGCCACTTCCTGGCTGGAGCCGAGCCACAACGCCCCCAACGCCACCGCCAACCCCACGCCCACCCCCGTCAGCACCCGGCCCCAGCGCGCCCAGGGCTTCACCGCGCGCCGCCGCTCCGGGTGCAGCACCTGCCGCCAGTCCACGTCCGTCCGGGCCCTCAGTTCCTTCAGCACCCGGCACAGCGTCACGGCGTCCGGGTAGCGCGCCTCGGGCGTCTTGGCCAGCAGCCGCAGGCACACCGCCTCCACCTCCAGGGGCACCCGCGGGTTGACGAGGTGCGGCGGCAGGGGCTCGCGGTGCAGCACCGCCTCCACGTCCTCGCCCCCGTGCTCGGCGCGGCGGAAGGGGAAGCGGCCCGTCAGCAACCGGTAGAGCACCACGCCCAGCGCGTACAGGTCATCCCCCACGCCGGCCCGGTAGTGCGCGCCCGGCTCGCCCGCGTGTGCACGCCCATACGCCCACGCCTCGGGGGCGCGGTAGGCCGGCGTGCCCGGGGGAAACATCCCCTGCGTCAGCGTGGGGCAGGCCGGGTGCCAGCCCACCCCGAAGTCCACCAGCACCGCCTCGCCCGTCTCCTGGCTCACCAGGATGTTGGCCTCCTTCACGTCGCGGTGGATGACGCCCGCCTCGTGCGACA
>NZ_DBNGVP010000053.1:0-22029 GCF_057119385.1 Archangium sp.
CCTCGCGGACAACGGCTGCCACCGCGCCGCATGACCTGCTAGGTTCACCCGCCGGAGGAACTTCCGGAGTGACCCTCGTCCTTCCGCGCCGTGCCCTGTGTCTGCTGCCCCTGGTGGGCGCCACTTCCGCCGCGGCCCAGCCGCGTCCGCTCTCCAGCCCCGAGCTGAAGGCCCGCCAACTGGTGCTCCCCGACAGCGCCTCGGAGCCGGCACCCACGGTGCGCATCGCCCCCGGCTACGACACGGTGCTGGAGTTCGATGCGTCCATCGACCCGGACTCGCTCGCCGTGCAGGAGCGCGAGGAGCGCTTCGCGCTGGTGGAGCCCACGACCCGGCTGGTGGTCCTGCGGCCCGCGCTCCCGCTGCCCGAGGACCGGCCACTGCTCCTCAAGGTGGGCTTCGCGGATGGCCTGTCCCCCACCCACGCCAGGCTCGCGCTCGTCCCGGCGGAACGGGAGGTGGATGTCCAGGTGCGCGTCATCCGCCACCCCCGCTCGGTCCCGGCGCTGGAGGCCCGGCTGGAGGAGGTGCTCGCCCGCTGCGAGGCGGGCAGCTTCGTCAAGCTCGCGCTCTCGGGGGAGTTGCAAGATGGCGTGACGCGGCTGCGGCTGAAGGTGCCACCTGAGTGGAGAGATGTGCGGGTGATTGAACAAGACGTCTACCACGCGCGCTCCCGTATCGTGGTGGTCGCACAGCTCCACCTGCCCCCGGAGGCCCGACCCTGGTTCCCCGGAGAGGCCCGTCTGAGGGACGCGGCCGGCCGCGAGGTGCGGCGGCTGCCCGTGTGGATGGACGGGACGCGGCTGCGGCCAGGAGAAGTCCGTGCCCTCGCCGTGGAGTTGGAGCGGCCCCCCAAGGGCCCGGACTCGCTCTGGGACCTGGAACTGCGCGACCAGGACGGCGGGCGAGCCGTGACCCTCACCCCCTTCAATCCTTGAGGTCACCCATGCACGAAACAACCCCCGTCCTCCGGCCCGATTCCCTGCCCGCGGGCACGGAGGTGGGCCACTGGCGCGTCGTGGATCGGCTCGGCGTGGGCGGCTACGGCGCCGCCTACCGGGTGGAGGACATCCATCATCCCGGCGTCATGCTGGCCCTCAAGCTGGCCCTGCGCCCCGGAGACGCCCGCGCCGGACGGGAGGTGGTGTTGCTGATGGACAAGGCCGTCCATCCCAACGTGGTGCGCATCCACGGCCACGGGCGCTGGCCGGATCCGGTCGAGGGCCACACCTACCATGTCATGGACCTGGTGCCCGGCCTTCCCCTGGACGAGTACGCCGAGACGCTCAACCCCTCGTTCCTCCGGTTCGCCGAGGCGGGGGCGAAGCTGGCCCTGGCCCTGGGAGAGCTCCACGCCCGGGGGGTGGTGCACCGGGATGTGAAGCCCGAGAACATCCTCATCCGCGAGCCGGACGGCGAGCCGGTGCTGGTGGACTTCGGCATCGGGGTCTACGAGGGCGCGAGCCCGCTGACTCCCACGTCCCTGCCGCCGGGCACGGCGCACCTGCGCAGTCCCGAGGCCATGCGCTTCTGGATGCAGCGGGGCCAGCACTCCGGCGAGCCGTACCCGGTGGGCGCCGCGGATGACCTGTACGCGTTGGGGGTGAGCCTGTACCGCGCGGTGACGGGGCACTACCCCTTCAACCCCGAGCTGCCGGGGGACTTCCTGGCGGTGATGATCGCCCACCACCGGGCGCACGCGCCCCGGGACTTCAACCGCCGGGTGCCCCGAGTGCTGAGCGACGTGCTGATGCGCATGCTGGCCAAGGACCCGAGTCAGCGCTACCGCGACGGCGCCGCGGTGCACGAGGCGCTGATGGCGGCGGCGGCCTTCGGCAAGCGCGGAGAATGGGAGGCGAGCCTCTTCGAATGGGAGCCCGTCCCGGCGGGCAACGACGGCGAGGCGCCCGGCCGGCGCATCCGCCGCCCAGCCATTCCCACCCGGCCCCTGACGGCCACCAGCCCCCGGTTCATGCTCCTCGCGGGCAACCCATCCGCCGGGCGCCGGGGAAGAGGACAGCGGGCCGGGGCGCCCTCCCCGAAAGGCCGGGGACGCGGCCGGGCCTTCCAGGCCGGGGGACTGGCCATGGCACTGGGGCTCGGACTGGCGTTGACCGGCCTCTGGGCGCTGCCCCGGCACTCCTCCGAGGCCCTCCCACCCGGGAGCGGCGAAGTGGCGCGGGCACTGGAACCCGCCGATGCTGGGTCGGCCGCGGCTCCACTACCTCCGGAGTCAACCCCCGCGGCTGCCTCCCCCGGGAAGGCACGAGCCACGAAAGGTGCCCCCTTGAAGAAGCTCCCGCCGACAAACCCCAGCGAGCCCCCGCGACAGCTGTCTGGCCCCCCGGGCAGAGTGCTCGGCACCACCGCCTTGTGCGTGGGTCTGGCCTGCGCCGGTGCCCAGCGGCGCCCCGCCGAGAGCGACTGCCCCGCCGAAGCGCGCGCCGCGATGAAGGCGCTCGGCCAACGGTGGGGATATGGCCCGACCGTCATCGTCGACATCCGGCAGGGTGAGGGCCCCCCCCCCCTCGTCCGCTCCGGCCCCATCGTCAGCCAGGTGAAGTTCGATATTGAAGGGATGCCCAAGGGGACCCTGCTCTTCGGCGAGCTCTTCACCGGGGGCACGAACGTCTATGGCCGGTACGACCGCGCCCAGACCCCCGACGGCAAGACGTACCCCGTCTGCTTCATCCTGGGCACCTCGGAGGAGGACGGCGTGGAGAAGGTGCCCAGCTCCGAGCCGGGCGCCGTCTACATCGCCAATTGGTCCCCCCTCACCGCCGTCAAGCGCTTCGTCTTCCGGGAGCCGGGCACCAAACCGAAGCCGGAGGACTAGGCGCCGGGGCGGGCGCGCGCTTCACCCGGAAGCGCCGTCGTCGCCGTCGTCCGGCTTCGGCGCCTCCCGGGACGCGGCCGCCTGCTCGCGCTCGCGCTGCGCGTACCGGGCCTCCCACTCCGCCTCCCGCTGGGCACGCTGCTCCTGCTGGCGGGCCACGAGCTCATCGCCCATCCGCATGAAGTCCGCGAGCACCGGCCAGTGCTCCTGGCAGAAGGCCATCTCCCACTCCGGAATCGGCGCGAGCGACAGCAGCGTCATGAAGACGAAGTCGGTATTGCGCTCGGGGTCCACCTTCCACTGCGCGAACGCCCGGAACATCCGGATCCGGGAGCACACGCGCCCGTCGGCCAGCAGCAGCGGCCAGCAGTCCTCCATCATCTTCAACGCCGCGCCCAGGTGCCCTTCGCGGCAGAGGATGGCCACCTCGGGCAGCACCAGGAAGGTGACCCGGCCACCGAAGCGCTCGTGGGCCACGCCGAGCCAGTGCCGGGCCCGCGCGGTCTCTCCCAACATGGCCAGGCACAGCGCGAGGTGTCCGGGCAGGACGACCTCGTCCAGCCGCATCGAGCGGGGCAGCCGCCGCGCCATGAGCGGCTCCAACACGGCCGCGGCCTCCGCGTACCCGCCCCGCTGCATGCGGCACAGCCCCACGCCCGCCAGCGCCGCCGTCCGGTGGGTTCCGTACAGGCCTCGGGCCGCCCTCCGGAAGAGGGCCTCCGCCCGCTGGAGCCCTCCGTGTGCCCCCAGCAGGTGGCAGGCCTGACGGTAGTCCCGCAGCCAACGGCCGAGCTGCGAGACAACCCACATCACGGCGCCCAACAGCACGCCCAGCATCACCACGAACGGCACATATCCCATGAGGGGCTCCAAGCTGACGGCGGAGGTTCAGTGCCCCACCCTACCGCGAACGTCACCCCGGGTCACGCGGCGGGACCCGGCGCGCGGACGCGCCAGGGAGGCCACGGGTCCGAGACCCACTCAGGTGGAAGGAGGAAGCGTCCGCGGCGCGGGCTCCACGCCCAGCACCCGCGCCAGCTTGGGCCGCACCCCGAAGGAGCCCAGCAGCGCCTCCAGCTTCGCGCGCGCCTGCCGGTTCTCCCGGTGCACGCGCCGGCCCAGAATCAACTCGTTCTTCAGCGAGTGCTCCCAGCCCGTCAGCTCCGTCACCGTCACCTGGTAGCCGAAGGACTCCAGCGTCAACGCGCGGATGACGTTGGTGAGGTGGCTGCCGAACTCCCGCCGGTGCCACGCGTGCTGGTAGAGCAGCGCCAGCGTCGGCTCCACGGCCTGCTTGCTGTCCTTGAGCTGCTGGGCCACCTCGGCCTGGCAGCACGGAACCACCGCCACGTGGTCCGCGCCCTTCTGGATGGCCACCGCCAGCGCGTCGTCCGTCGCCGTGTCACACGCGTGCAGCGCCATGAGCACGTGGATGCGCTCGGGCCATTGCGCCTCGTCCAGGTGCGCCGTCTGGAACTCCATCCTCCCGAAGCCCAGCCGCCCCGCCCGCTCCTTCGCCCGCTGCGTCAGCTCCAGCCGCCCCTCCACGCTCAGCAGCGTGCCCGCCTCGGCGTCCTTGAGGAACAGCTCGTAGAGGATGAAGCCCAGGTACGCGTTGCCGCTGCCCGCGTCCACCACCACGGGCGCGCCATGCCGCGTCTGCACGTCCTCCATGGCCGGCCGCAGCAGGCCCACCAGGTGGTTGACCTGCTTGAGCTTGCGCAGCGCGTCCGCGTTGAGGTTGCCCTCGCGCGTGAGCAGGTGCAGCTCGCGCAGCAGCTCCTTCGACTGGTCCGGCAGCAGCTCGCGCCGGACCTGCTTGCCCTTGACCTGCCGTCTCAGACGGACACCACTTCGTTGACCTCGGGGACGAGCTCACGCAGGCGCGTCTCGATTCCCATCTTCAAGGTCGCCGTGGACGAGGGGCAGCCCGCGCACGAGCCCTTCATGTGCAGGTAGACGATGCCCTCCTCGAAGCGGTCCAGGGTGATGTCGCCGCCGTCCTGCGCCACCGCCGGGCGGATCTCCGCGTCCAGGATGTCCTGGATGCGCGCCTCCACCGAGCCGCCCGCGCCCGCCACCGTGCGCGCCGCCGCCAGCGCCTCCTCGTTCACCGAGGGCAGCCCCGCCGTCAGGTGCTCGTCCAGCGTGGCCATCACCGCGTCGTTCAGCTCGTCCCACTCCCCCTCGTCGCCCTTGGTGACGGTGACGAAGTTGCTGCCCACCATCACCGCCGTCACCCCCTTGATGCCCATGAGCTTGACCGCCAGCGGCGACTTCTCCTCCGCGGCCTGCTTGCTCGTGATGTTCACCGCACCGGACGACACGAGCCGCCGATCCACCACGTACTTCAGCGTGCTGGGGTTGGGCGTCCACTCGAGCTGGATGTTCACCGACATGTGGAAATTTCTCCTGTGCCCTTCCTCTAAGCCGCCCGTCCGCCCGTGGCAACCGCGAGCTGGGGGGATTATCCCCTGCCTGAATTGATTTATCGGACAATCAGATTTTTACTGGATTTCAGTGGATGACGGTCCAGGCATGATAAGCTGAGAGGACGGTTGGTCATCCAACCGGGGGAGATGTCCCATGGAGAGCCCGAGTCTGCTGTCGCAGACGCCCAGAGTGGCAACACAGCCGCGCATCCCATCGAGTGTCTTCGAGGGCCTCTTCGTCCGGGGACTGGAGCCGAACAGCCAGCTGGCCCGGGCCCTGAGTGCGGAGGGGTATGACCCGAAGTGCCCCGAGGTGGACTACCCGGTGCAGGTGTGGAAGCGGTGCGTGGCGCTCGCCAGGGACCTGACGTACGGGGAGCTGAGCGACGCGGACGCCTACCGCCTCCTCGGCCGCAAGCTGACCGAGGGCTTCGCCGACACGCTGGTGGGCCGGGTGGCCGCGGTGGCGCTGCCGATGATTGGCCCGGCGCGCGTGGTGGAGCGGCTGCCGCGCTACCTGGCGATGATGGGACGGCCGGACCTGGACGTGCAGTTGGTGCCGGTGGGCGAGCGGGCCCGGCGCATCACCATCCCCGACGTCCACAACCGCCCGGAGTTCATCGCCGGCGCGCTCGAGGTGGCGCTGGAGCGGGCCCACGTGCAGCCCATCGTCAGCGTGGAGGATCGCTCGCACCTGGGCTTCCGCCTCCTCGTGCGCTGGTAGGAGGCACGCCATGGCCTACCCTCCCCGGCTGGCGCACCTGGCCACGCGCCCGGTGGTGGTGGCGAAGCTGATCCCCACCTACTCGCGCGCCCACCACATCGACGAGGACGAGGCCGCCCAGCGGCTCTCCGCCGCGCTCCAGGGCCGGCTGCTGCCGTGGCTGCTGGAGGAGGCGTGGACGGCCATGCGGGGCAAGTCCAAGCGGCTCACCGACGAGGGCCTGCTGGAGAAGGTGGCCACCACGTTGAAGGACCGGCCCACGCGCCCCGGACGGGTGGCGGAGCTGAACCCCGCGTGGAGCGCCTTCCTGGTGCTCGCGGACCTGGAGGCCGGCACCGCCAGCGAGGCCGCGCGCCGGGTGATGGAGTCGCCCGAGGGCCGTGAGCGCGCCCAGGCCGGGCTGGCCGAGGTGGGCCGCTTCCTCGCCGCCGAGCTCACCCGGGGCCGGTAGGCCGCTCGGAGCCGGGGGACGGGGCTCGCGGGCTGGCGGGCCGGAGGGCCGGCCGTTATAGGCTGCGGCCGCTCGACGATGTCAGACCCGCTGCCGCCCACCCTGCGCATCCACCGCGCCATCACCGAGGTTCCCCGGGGAGCCTGGGACGGGCTGCTCGACGACGCGGGCCGGCCCTTCCTGGAGTGGGCCTTCCTCGCGGCGCTGGAGGAGAGTGGCAGCGTGGGGCCCCATGTGGGCTGGCACCCCCACCACCTCACGCTGTGGCGGGGCTCGCGGCTGGTGGCGGCGGCGCCCGCGTACCTCAAGGACGACAGCCACGGCGAGTTCGTCGCGGACGGGGCCTGGGCCACCGCCGCCGAGCGGCTGGGCGTGCGCTACTACCCCAAGCTGGTGCTGGCCGTGCCCTTCACCCCCGTCACCGGCCGCCGGCTGCTGGTGGCCCCCGGAGAGGACCGGCCCGCCCGGGAGCTGGAGCTGGCCCGCGCCGCCCTGGAGTACGCCCGCGCCCGGGGCCTCTCCAGCGTCCACGTCCTCTTCCCCACCGAGGCCGAGACCCAGGCCCTGGAGGCCGCTGGTTACGCGGTGCGTCTGGGCGTGCAGTACCAGTGGCGCAACACGGGCTACGGCTCCTTCGAGGACTTCCTCGGCCGCTTCCACACCCACCGGCGCAACCAGCTGCGCCGGGAGCTGCGCGCCCCCGCCGCCCAGGGCCTCACCCTGCGCACCCTCCGGGGCGACGCCCTGGCCGGAGTGGACCCGGACGACCTCTACCGCCTGTATGCCTCCACGGTGGACAAGTACCCGTGGGGGGTGCGCTTCCTCACCCGGGACTTCTTCGCCCGGATGCTCTCCTCCTTCTCCCACGCCTGCGAGGTGGTGGAGGCCCGCCGCGAGGGCCGGCTGGTGGCGGGCGCCTTCAACCTGGTGGGGCCCCGGGCGCTCTACGGCCGCTACTGGGGCTGCGACGAGGAGCACCCCTTCCTCCACTTCAACGTGTGCCTCTACCACCCGGTGGCGGAGGCCATCGCCCGGGGGCTGGAGCGCTTCGAGCCGGGCGCGGGGGGGGAGCACAAGCTCACCCGGGGTTTCGAGCCGAGCCTCACCTGGAGCGCTCACTTGCTCTTCCACCCGGGGGTCGACCGGGCTGTACGCTCCTTCCTGGAGCACGAACGGGCGGCCGTGCTGGCTGGCCTGCCCCGGTGGCGGGCCGAAACAGGATTCAAGCGGGGGCCGTTGGTGCCCCCTACTCGTTAGAGGGAGACCATGTCCCGAGAGAAGTACGACCCGGATTCCAACGTTGTCACGGAGACGGTACCGCAGAAGAAGCTCAAGCGGCCCACCCTCTACAAGGTACTGCTGCACAACGACAACTACACGACCCGGGAGTTCGTGGTGGCCGTCCTGAAGGAGGTCTTCCACAAATCCGAGGCGGACGCCGTGCAGATCATGCTGCACGTTCATTACAACGGAATCGGCGTGGCTGGCGTTTATACGTTCGAGGTCGCCGAGACGAAGATACGGACCGTGGAGGCAGCGGCGCGGGAGAATGGCTTCCCGCTGCGCCTCTCGATGGAACCAGAGGAAGGTTGAGACCGTGGCAGGACCGCTGATTGCCAAGGCATTGCAGGACAGCTTCCGGAACGCGATGGAAGAAGCGAGCCGGATGCGTCACGAGTACCTGACGCTCGAGCACCTGGTGCTCGCGCTCACCCAGGAGCCCCGCACCCGCGAAGTGCTCAAGGCCTGTGGGGCCAACGTCAAGCGCCTCCAGGCGAACCTGGAGAACTTCCTGAAGGAGACCGTGGAGCGGCTCCCCGAGGGAGAGGAGGCCGAACCGCAGCAGACCATGGGCGTGGAGCGCGTGCTGCACAGCGCCGCCATGCACGCCCTGTCCGCCGATCAGAAGGTCATCGACGGCGGGGACATCCTCGTGGCGCTCTTCCGCGAGCGGGAGAGCCAGGCCCTCTACCTCCTGCAGGAGGAGGGGGTCACCCGGTTGGATCTGCTCAACTACATCTCCCACGGCATCTCCAAGGACGGCTCCCCGTCCTCCGAGGGTGGGGGCGAGCCCCGCGGTGCCATCCCCACGGGCGAGGACGAGGAGGGGGAGGGCGGCCCGCGCAAGAGCCCGCTGGAGGCCTACACCACCAACCTCAACGCCGAGGCGAAGCTGGGCCGGATCGATCCGCTCATCGGGCGGCAGAAGGAGCTGGAGCGCACCATCCAGGTGCTGTGCCGGCGCCGGAAGAACAACCCGCTCTACGTGGGCGAGACGGGCGTGGGCAAGACGGCCATCGCCGAGGGCCTCGCGCTGCACATCCACGAGGGCAAGGTGCCCGAGGTGCTGAAGAACTCGACCATCTTCTCGCTGGACATGGGCGCGCTGCTGGCGGGCACCAAGTTCCGCGGCCAGTTCGAGGAGCGCCTCAAGGGCGTGCTCAAGGCGCTGCAGGAGCACCCGGACGCCATCCTCTTCATCGATGAAATCCACACCATCGTCGGTGCGGGGGCCACCAGTGGCGGCTCCATGGACGCGTCCAACCTGCTCAAGCCCGCGCTGGCCAGCGGCAAGCTGCGCTGCATCGGCTCGACGACGTACCAGGAGTTCAAGGCGTCCTTCGAGCGCGACCGGGCCCTGTCGCGGCGCTTCCAGAAGATCGAAGTGGGCGAGCCGAGCGTGGAGGACACCATCCTCATCCTCGAGGGGCTGCGCAGCCGCTACGAGGACCACCACGGGGTGAAGTACGACACGGAGGCCCTGCGGGCGGCGGCGGAGCTGAGCGCCAAGCACATCAACGACCGCTTCCTGCCGGACAAGGCCATCGACGTGGTGGACGAGACGGGCGCGGCCGAGCGGCTCAAGCCCGAGGGCCAGCGCACCGGGAAGGTGACGGTGGCGGACGTGGAATCCGTCATCTCGAAGATGGCGCGGATTCCGGCCAAGAGCGTGTCCGCCAGCGAGGGCGTGCAGCTCAAGAACCTGGAGCCGGAGCTCAACAAGGTCATCTTCGGGCAGGAGACGGCCATCAAGTCGGTGGTGGACGCCATCAAGCTGGCGCGCAGCGGTCTGCGCGCGCCAGAGAAGCCGATTGGCAGCTTCCTCTTCTCGGGCCCCACGGGCGTGGGCAAGACGGAGCTGGCCAAGCAGCTCGCCGCGGTGCTGGGCGTGGAGTTCCTGCGCTTCGACATGAGCGAGTACTCGGAGAAGCACACGGTGAGCCGGCTCATCGGCGCGCCTCCGGGCTACGTGGGCTTCGACCAGGGCGGTCTGCTCACCGACGCCATCCGCAAGCACCCCTACGCGGTGCTGGTGCTGGACGAGATTGAAAAGGCCCACCCGGACCTCTTCAACATCCTGCTCCAGGTGATGGACCACGCGACGTTGACGGACAACAACGGCCGCAAGGCGGACTTCCGCAACATCATCCTCATCCTGACGACGAACGCGGGCGCGAGGGAGATGAGCACCAAGTCCATCGGCTTCGGCGACAAGCAGCTGCCGGCGGACGCGCAGCGGGCGAAGAAGGCGATTGAAAACACCTTCACGCCGGAGTTCCGCAACCGCCTGGACGGGTGGGTGCTCTTCTCCGGACTGCCGCCCGAGGTCATCCTCAAGGTGGTGGACAAGGAAGTGGGCCTGCTCCAGAAGATGCTCACGGAGAAGAACGTGAAGCTGGAGCTGACGCCGGCGGCGAAGGCGTGGCTGGCGGAGCACGGGTACGACCCGGCCTTCGGAGCGCGGCCCATGGCGCGGCAGGTGGACAACACGCTCAAGAAGCCGCTGGCCGAGGCGCTGCTCTTCGGCGAGCTGGCGAGTGGCGGCATCGCGCGCTTCGACGTGGAGGGCGAGGGCCTGAAGCTCAAGGCACTGCCCGCCCCCGCTCCGGCGCCCGCGGCGTAGAAGAGCGAGAAACGACAAGGGCCAGGTCGGAGGGTCTCCCCTCCCCTGGCCCTTGGCCTTTTCAACCTGTCCGTGCGGACTACTGAACGCGGTAGGTCTTCACCGCGCTGCTGAGCTGGTCGGCGATGATCTGCAGGGTGGTGGCGGCCTCACCGGTGGCGCCGATGCGGGCCACGGTCTCGTCCATCATCTTGGACAGGTCGCTCACGGCGGTGGTGATCTGGTTGATGCCCACGTTCTGCTGGCCCACGGCGGCGGCGATCTGCCGGACGGCGGCGGCGTTGTCCTGGATGATGGAGGACAGCTCGCGCAGGTTCTTGCCGTAGGTGCGCACCTGCTCGAGGCCCGCCTCCATGCGCTGCGAGCCGCGCTCGGTGATGCGCACGGCCATGGCCACCGAGTTGCCGATATCGTCCAGCAGCTCGCGCACGCGGTCCGTGGACTCGATGGACTGGTCGGCCAGGGCGCGGATTTCACGGGCCACCACGCCGAAGCCCTTGCCGTGCTCGCCGGAGCGGACGGCCTCGATGGCGGCGTTGAGCGCGAGCATGTTGGACTGGTCGGCCAGGTCCTTCACCGTCTGGGTGATGCTGCCAATCTGCACCGTGCGCTCACCCAGCTCGAGGATCTTCCCGGCGATCTCCTGCACCTGGACGCGGATGTCGTTGAGGCCCACGAGCGTCTGCTCCAGGGCGGCCTCGCCGGCGCGGCTCAGCTCGTCGGCGCGCTCGGCCACGGAGAGCACCGAGTCGGCCTTCTGGGCGGCCAGGAGACTCGTCTGGCGGATCTCCTGGGCGGTGACCTGCGTCTCCTGGAGGGCGGAGGCCTGACGGGAGACCGTCTGCGACTGCTCGGCGGCGGAGGTGTTGAGCTGCTCGGTGGAGGCGTTGAGGGCCTCGGCGGCCTGCTGGAGGTTCTGCGTCACCGTGCGCAGGCGGTCCACCATCTGCGCGAAGGCGCGGGCGAGCAGGCCCACCTCGCTCGAGCCGGACACCGGGATGGGACGGGTGAGGTCGCCGGAATCGACGATGTGGGAGGCCACGTCGGCCAGCTCGCGCAGCGGAGCCACGATGGAGCGGCTCAGCATGGACGCCGCCGCGAGGCCACCCAGGACGATGAGCAGGCCCAGCCCCATCATGGTGAACCACAGCCGGCCCACCTGACGGCCGACGTTGTCGTGCTTCATGCCCACGTGCACCACGCCGCGCATGCCACCGGCCAGCGGGGCGGCCACGTCGGCGATCGTCATGCTCCTGCCGTCGATGGGCACATCCATCCGCTCCTGCACCTTCACGCGCTCGCCGTTGGTGAGCTCGCCCATCTGCAGGCTGTTGGCGCTCAGCAGCGCCTGGGGGAACTCGCCGGAGAAGGTGCTGGCCAGCACGTTGTTGGCGCTGTCCACCACGTAGAGGTAGCCCACGCCGTCCACGTCACGGAACGTGTCCAGCAGGGGCTGGAGCGAGGGAGCACCGTCGGACGACGCCCGCTCGGCGGCGGCGGACAGGCCGATGGCGATCGCCTTGCCCTCGCTGACGGTGCTGTCCACGAGGTTGCCACGCAACCGGGTCGCGGCGACCCCGGTGAGCAGGATGGCGATGGCGGCACCGACTCCCGCTGTGATGAAGACGATCTTGGGGCCGATGCCGAGCGATTTATTGGAGGTGGCGTGGGGGCTCACGGAAGCTCCTCAACGGAGAAGGACGGGGCCGGTCGGGGGGACCGGAACGGAAAGGGACTCACGCCACACCTTCCGGACCGGGAGGGCGGGTGTTGGGCATGGGGCTGCGGCGGCAGCTCATGCGGATGATGTCGGGGATGGCGGAGAGGGGCACGCCCCGGTCCGTCGCCTTCAACTCGATGGCCACCCGGGGCATGCCGAAGACGACGGAAGAGGTCTCGTCCTGGGCGAAGGTGACGCCGCCCACCTTCTTGATGTCCAGCAGGCCGCGGGCGCCATCCTCTCCCATGCCGGTGAGGACGCCACCGCCGGCACGGCTGCCGTAGGTGCGCGCCAGCGAGGACAGCAGCAGGTCTCCCGAGGGGCACGGTCCGCCGCGCGTGCGCGTCAGCCGCACCACCCCGTTGCCCTCCACCGTCAGGTCGTGCCCGTCGAGCGGGAAGTACACCCGGCCCGGCTCCAGCCGCTCGCCCTCCTTGCCGATGACGACCTTGAGGGACGTCACCTGGGAGAGCCAGCGCACCATGCCGGGGGTGAAGCCCTCGGTGATGTGCTGGGCGATGACGATGGGCACCGGCAGGTCCGCCGGCAGGCGCGAGAGCACCTCCGACAGCGCGGGAGGGCCACCGGTGGAGGCCGCCAGGCCGAAGATGTCCACGCGCGCCCCGGTGACGGGCGGCGGCGGGGAGGCCGGGCGCAGGCGCCGGGAGATGACCGGAACTTCCGCCATCAGGCACACGGACTCGGCCAGCTGCCGGCCCCAGCGGCGCAGCTCCTCGCCACTGGTGACGGCCGGCTTGCCGATGAGCTCCAGCGCGCCCGCGCTCATCGCCTGGAAGCACACGTCCAGGTTGCGCTGGTCCGCCACGGCGCTCACCACCAGGATGCGCGCCGGCGCCTCGGCCATGATGGCCGCGATGGCCGCCGGGCCGTCCAGGTCCGGCATCAACAGGTCCATGGTGATGACGTCCGGGCGCAGCAGCCGCGCCAGCGTCACCGCCCGGCTGCCCGTATTGGCCCGCCCCACCACCTCGATGCGCGGATCGTCCGTCAGCAGCGCGCTGACGGCGTCGGCCATCGTGGGGGAGTCATCCACCACCAGGACGCGGATGGGCTCCTTGCTCATGCGCGTGCCCCCCTTCGGCTCATCACGTCGAGCACTTCGGTCAACAGGCGGCCCGCGG
Organism: Archangium sp.; assembly: GCF_057119385.1. Taxonomy (NCBI): domain Bacteria; kingdom Pseudomonadati; phylum Myxococcota; class Myxococcia; order Myxococcales; family Archangiaceae; genus Archangium; species Archangium sp. The sequence continues at coordinate 13,210 of NZ_DBNGVP010000053.1, forward strand.
CGCACTCACGCTTGCTGAGGTAGCCGTCCGCACCCGCGGACAACCCGCGCGAACGCGCGCCCGCGCTGTCGTTGGCGGAGACGAGGATGACGGGGACCTCCTTGGTGTCCGGCTGAGCGCGCAGTTTGGCGATCAGCTCGGTCCCGTTCATCTCCTCCATCTCGAGGTCGCAAATGATCACGTCGTAGGTCTCCGTCTGCAACCGCTCCATGGCGCGGGCACCACTGGCGGCCAGGTGCACGGTGAAACCACCGGCCTCCAGCATGGCCCGGTGCAGGGCGCGTGCGGTGAGAGAGTCGTCCACCACGAGGGCGCGGCGGCTCTGCGGCATGGCCACCGTCGTCGGGGTGGAATCGGTCACCACCCAGCCGGGGCGAAGGATGAGCAGCAGCTCGCCGCGGCTGAGGATGGCCGCGCCCTGGTAGGCGGGCACATCGCGCACCTCGGCGGGCAGCGGGCGGATGACGAGGTCGCGGTCACCCACCACCGCGTCCACCGCGAGCGCCAGGCGCTTGCCGCCGCTCTGGACGATGATGAGCGGCTGGCCCTCGGACGGAGGCGCCGAGGCGCGCAGGCCCATGCGGGCGCCCAGGTCCATCACCGGCACCAGCTGGCCGTTGTAGTCCAGCTGCGTCTTCATGCGGCCGATGCGCAGGTTCTCCGGGCTGGCCAGCTGGGTGGACTCCACCGCCAGCATGGGCAGGCCCACCTGCGAGTCGATGGTGCGCACCGTGAGCACCGGCGAGCTGCCCAGCTCCATGGGCAGGGTGAGCATGAAGCGCGTGCCGGAGCCCTTGGTGCTCACCACCTCGATGCGGCCCTGCATGCCCTCCACCGCGGAGCGCACCGCGTCCAGGCCCACGCCGCGGCCCGAGGTGTCGGTGACGTCCGTGCGGGTGCTGAAGCCCGGGCGGAAGATGAGGTCGCGGATCTGCGCCTCGTGCATCCGCGCGCCCTCGTCCGCGGTGATGAGCCCCTTGCGCTCGGCCGACGCGCGCACGTGCAGCACGTCGATGCCGCGCCCGTCGTCGCTCAGCTCCAGGACGAGGATGTTGCCCTGCTGCTCCACGCGCAGGGTGAGGGCGCCCTCGTGGTGCTTGCCCACGCGCTCGCGCTCGTCCGGCATCTCGATGCCGTGGTCCACCGCGTTGCGCAGCAGGTGCACCATGGCGCCCTTGAGCTTCTCCAGCAGCCGGCGATCCAGCGACACCTCGGCGCCCACCACCGAGAGCCGGGCCTGCTTGCCCAGCTGGCGCGACAGGTCGCGCACCATGCGCTGCAGCGGCTCGAGGATGGTGCGCACCGGGCGCGTGGTGATGGACTTGAGGCCCTCTTCCAGGCTGTCCACGATGTCGGAGGCCTCGTGGCCGTCCGAGCGCACGCCGGCCGTCACGGACGACAGCATCGCGCGGGCGCGGGCCGTGGGCGCCAGCAGCTCGCGCGCCGACAGCAGATCCACCGCCTTGGAGATGTCGCGCAGACGATCCTCCAGGCGCATGCGGAACTCGCGCAGACGCTCCACCTCGCGCATCAGCGCCGTCACCTGGTGGGCGGCCACACGCCAGCTGGCGTCCACCGACGTGTCGTCGTCCGCCGCGGACACCGCCGCCGCGGGCGCCTGGGACGGGGCGGCCTGCGCCGGAGCGGGCGTGGCGGGCCCGGCATGGGCGGAGGCGGCGGCCATGGCCATCGCCTCGGCCTCCTCCGGGGGCGGCGCGTCCGCCACGAGCTGCGCCAGGGCCGCCGTGGGATCCGGCAGCGCGTCCCCGCGGCCTTCCGCGTGGGCCTGCGCACGGAGCAGGAACAAGTCCAGCCCGTGCAGCAGCATGTCCACCATCGGCCGCGGCATGGGCTTGATGTCCTTGCGCAGCGGCGCGAGGGCATCCTCCAGCTTGTGGGCGATGGAGCTCAGGTCCTGCAGTCCGAGGCTGGCCGCACTGCCCTTGAGGGTGTGCAGGTGCCGCGCCAGGCGCGTGTACACCTTGGCCAGCGCCTCGTTGTCGATGCCCTCCCGCTCCAGATCGAGCAGGTCCAGGGTGACCTTCTGACAGACTTCCTGCGCCTCGGTGGAGAAGCCCGCCACCAGGCTCTGCAGCATGGGATCAACCGCCATTGCGAGCCCCCCCGGTCGTGGTGCCACGCGCGAAGAGCCGCGGCAGGTCGATGAGGTGGATGATCTGCCGGTTGCTGGCCAAGAGGACCTCGGTCACGGGACCTTCGGAGTGCGTGCGCGCCGCCTCGACCGCGGCGGTGGGCATGCTGAGGGGGCGCGGAATGGCCTCGCAGTCCAGGGCGCACAGCTCGCCGTCACCGCGATCCACCACGAGCAGCACGGCCGGGTCCTGCCGCCAGCCATGGCCGCCCAGCATCGCGGCGAGGCTGAGCGCGGCGAGCACCGAGCCCTGGTAGCGCAGCACGCCGATGACGTGCGGCTGGGACAGGGGCACCGGCGTCACCAGGCGCAGCGGCAGGGCCGCGCGCAGCGACTCCAGGGGAATGGCGTAGCGCTCCTCGCCCAGGGGGAACTCGGCCACCATGAGTACGGTCTCGTCGGCGTTGCCGTCGACGCGGCCGCGCAGGCGCGAGGCACGCTCGTCCAGCAGCGCGCGCACCTCCTGATCCTGGACCTCCTCGGGGCCTCGGTTGCTGGTTGTCATTCGATGGCTCCCAACGTGAGGAAGGCGTCAGCGGACGCCCTGTAGAAGCGGGCCGGAAGAGGCTCGGGCCCCTCGATGATCAGATCCGGCGGAAGCCGGGCGGCGTTGTCGCGCACGGTGTGCATGAGGGCGAAGGCAGCCTCGCGAGCCCCCGCGCGCTCGCGCAGCAGGGCCAGCTCCAGCATGCCGGGAAGGTAGTCACGGAACTGTTGCAACAGTTTCTCCAGAAGGGTGGCCGCGCCGGCCTCATCCCCGCTCTCGATGCGCTGGAGCGCCTCGGTGTGCAGGCCCACGGCGCTGGGCGCGGGAGGCGGCGGCGTGGCGCGCAGGGAGGCGGCGGCCCGGAAGGGCTCGGGCTCGCGGGCCACGGGGATGGGCTTGGGCGCCGGGGGCGGCGTCAGCTCCCGGGGCAGCGGGCGGCGGAAGGCCTGCAGCTCCGGAGCGCCCACGCGCACCAGCCCCGCGGGCGGATGATCCACCTCCACGGTGCCCAGCAGCAGGAAGCCACCCGGCACGAGCGCCTTGGCCAGGTGGCCCAGCGCCACCTGCACCGCGTCCGGGGAGAAGTACGTCAGCACGTTGCGGCAGAAGATGACGTCGAAGAGGCCGTGCATCTCGTGCAGCGGCTCCAGCAGGTTGCCCTGGGAGAAGCGCACCACGGCGCGCACCGGGTCGAGGATGCTCACCCGGCCCTCGCCGACCTCCTGGTAGAGCGGATGGAGCAGCGGCCCGGCCTCGCGGCGGGACCAGTTGCCGTACACGCCCCGGCGCGCCGCTTCCAGGCGGCCCTCGTGCAGGTCGGTGCCGAGCACCTCCACGCGCACGCCCGGCGGCGCCATGTTCAACAGGCACGCGGCGATGGAGTACGTCTCCTCGCCCGAGGCGCAGCCGGCGCTCCACCCGCGCAGGGTGAGGTTGCCCCGGCCCAGCGCGGCGGGCACGGCCTCATAGGCCAGGAAGCGGAACTGCTCCGGGTGGCGGAAGAAGTACGTCTCCCCCACCAGCACGGCATCCAGCAGCGCCCGCGCCAGCGGCGCACCGGGACGCTGCAGCTCCGCCAACAGCTCCGACGGCGAGCGGCCCCGCGCCAGCTCCGCGCGCACGACACGGTCCACCGCCGTGGGCGAGATGGCCGTGTCACGGAAACCCGTGCACGACGCCACCACCTCACGCGCCCGCGCGAGCACCTGCTGAGGCTCCACCACCCCCGGACTCATGCGCTGCGCTCCACCCCCGCCGGCCGCAGCACTCCCACGGCCTCGCGCAACAGCTCCTGGGTGGCGAAGGCCTTCGGATCGAAGATGGGCACCGGGCGCTCACCCGCCCGCAGCATGCCCACCAGCGTGTCACGCAGCTGACCATGATCGGCGCCGCCCACGCGATCGCGCCGATCGATGTCCGAGGACTGGTACTCCTCGGGGTCCTGCACCGCGTCCACGCTCAGCGCCAGCAGCACGCCGTCGATCTCCAGGATGATCAGCTTGCGCTCCTCGATCGTCTCCCGGTGCTGCACTTCCAGCCGGCGCGCCAGGTCCAGCACGCACACGGGCTGGCCGCGCAGCTCGAAGAACTCGGAGATGTACCCCGGCCCCATCGGCAACGGGCGCGTGGCGGGCTGGAGGATGACCTGACGCACGCAGTCCAGCGGGATGGCGAACTCCAGACCTCCCACCGTCAGCCGCAGCAGGGCCAGCGAGCCCTGCCGGGCCCGGCGCCGCGCGTTGGCCAGCGCGTTCTCCACCGCGCTCAGCAGCTCATCCGCGCGGAAGGGCTTGGCCAGGAACAGCTCCGCGCCCAGCGCCAGGCACGCCTCGGCCCGCGCCACCTCCGAGGAGATGATGATGACGGGGATGGGCTCGGTGACAGGGTCCGCCTTGAGGCGCTTGAGCACCTCGTCGCCGTCCATCTCCGGCATGGAGAGGTCCAGCAGGATGGCGGCGGGCTGCACGCGGGCCACCTTCTCGAGCGCCTCCTTGCCATTGCTCGCCGTATTCAGCGCGTAATGGCCCGAGAGGATCGCGCGCTCGAGCGCGAGGATGGCATCACTGTCATCGACGAGGAGCAGGGACGGGAGGCTCACGGCTCGGCTCTCAATTCTGCGCGAGGAACTTGCGAACGGTCTCTGTCAGATCGTGATGCGAGACCGGCTTGTTGATGAAGGCATTGGCACCGGCTTCGACGCCCCGCTGCCGCAGGTCGCCGCCCCGCTCACCCGTCAGCAGGATGACCGGAACGTCGCGCACCTGAGCCAGGGGGCTCTGGCGCACCTGCTTGACGAAGGTGATGCCGTCCATACCAGGCATGTTGATATCCGCGATGACCAGCTTCACCGGCACCAGCCGGAGCAGCTGCAATGCCCGCGTCGCGTCCTCTGCCTCGACGAACCCCATCTTCAGGTTCATGAGATAGATCTTGAGGATGTTGCGTACGGTCGGGCTGTCATCCACGAGGAGGATGTTGGCGCTCAAACCCAGGCTCCTGCCGAAGGACCGAAGATCGGGACCCGGCTGAAGGAAACGGTGAGACTGTAGCGTGACCTCGCCCTCCTGCAAAAGCGGGGGCGAGAGAATCTCTGACTCCAGAGGGACGGGCGAGCCCGTCCCGCCGTACAGCGATCAGCCGGCCGAGGGGGGAATCCCGCTCTTGCCGTCCCCCTGCTCGCCCTCCTCGGGCGGCACCGGCGGGGCCCCGATGGCGTGGTAGCCACCGTCCACGTGCACCATTTCGCCCGTAGTGGAAGGCAGCCAGTCCGAGAGGAGCGCACAGGCAGTGCGAGCCACCATGTCGTGGCTGGTCCGGGCGTCCCACCCCAGGGGGGCCTGGGCGCCCCAGGCCTTCTCCAGGGTCTTGAAACCGGGGATGCCCTTGGCGGCCACGGTGGCCAGCGGGCCGGCGGCCAGGGCGTTGACGCGAATCTTCTTGGGGCCCAGGTCCCGGGCGAGGTAGCGCACGGTGGCCTCCAGGGCCGCCTTGCACACGCCCATCCAGTCATAGATGGGCCAGGCCACCCGGTTGTCGAAGTCCAGGGTGACGATGGAGCCGCCCTCCGTCATCAGCGGCATCACCGCCACGGACAGCTCCTTGAGGGAGAAGGCGGAAATCCGGAACGCCGTCTGGACACTCTCCCAGGGGGTGTGGAGGAAGTTGCCGCCCAGCGCGTCCTCGGGGGCATAGGCGATGGAGTGGAGCACCCCGTCCACCCGGCCCCAGCGCTGGCGCAGCGCCTCGGTGAGCGCGGGGAAGTGGGCGGGGTTGGTGACGTCCAGCTCCAACACGTCCACACCCGCCTTGAGGCGCTTCGCGCTGCGCTCCGTGAGCGATTTCGCCCGGCCGAAGCCGGTGAGGACGATCTCCGCGCCCTGCTGGAGCGCGTGCTCGGCCACGCCGTAGGCGAGCGACTGGGGGGTGAGCACTCCGGTGATGAGGAGCTTCTTGCCCTGCAGCAGCATGCACAGGCCTTTCCGGTAAGTAGGTAGTATGGGGCTACGGGGTTTAGCACTCCCAGCGTCCAGGGACAGCACGGAACAGGCCCAACTCCCCTTAATGGGGATGAACATCAGCGCACGTGGGGCATGCTTCTGGCCCCCAGAAGTGGCGTGCACAGGCCCGCCTACCGCCAGACGTTCGTGGTCCTGGAGGGGCGAAGATGAAGTCACGGCCCGAGCCGCTGAAATGCGTCCCGAGACCTCCCCCCACCACGGTCAGCGTGCGCACGAAATGCAGCCCACACCCGTTCCTCGGGCGCCTTACGTCCCCGCCTCAAATCGCTCACCCGTTACATCGAACCAGGCCCACTCACGTCCGGCGGCCCCAGCAGCTCTTCAACCTTCTAGTTGACTGGAAGCGATGTGCGCCAGCCCCCTACATCAACGACTTCCAGTCGACTGGAAGCGAAGGACGCGGAAGAGCGTAGCACCATCCCGGATGACGGACGCACCAGCCGCAACATGGACCCTCTCGATGCACACGTGCGGCACAACTCCCCGGAATGACGTCTTCCCGCCCTTGGCCCGCAACGTGCCACGTCCTCGTCCGCCGTACCGAGACGTTCCGCTCCAATGGGGGAAGATTCACATGATTGCATCACCGTTGACCGCACCGAAGTCCGTCATCAGCTCCGACCTGACGCTCGACCAGATCGCCGACAACATCAACACCCTGGTGAAGCAGGGCAACACCCACCAGCATCAGATCGGGGTGTTCTACAACCATGTCGTGGACAAGCGGCTCGCGGAGATGGGCGGGTACAAGAACGCCCGGGACTTCTTCGTCAAGAGGGTGAAGGCGCTGTCCCAGGCCACGCTGAGCGCGTACGGCACCGTCGCCCGGAACTTCCCGGAGTCAGTCGCCACCCAGTACGGCATGTTCAACCTGCGGGCCCTGCTCACCTACGCGGAGGTGACTGGCACGACGGTGCCCGCTGACCCCGGCCCCCTGCTCATTGATGTTCCGCAGGAGGACGGCACCCTGCTGAAGGTGCGCTTCGCCGACTGCACCGTGGATGACGTGGAGAGGGCCACGAGGGCCAAGCGCACGCCCCCGCGGCCGAACGTCCCCACTCCCGACGCCGCGCGTCTGCTGCTCATTGAGGACAGTGTCCGGCGGCATTTCACCGGCATCGCCAACGTCAGCCTCAGCTCGCGGAACGAGGGCGGCAAGACGCTCCTCAACATGCAGAACGTGCCCATGGTGGAGTTGGAACGGTTCCTGGCCGCTGTGCGAGAGGGCATGGAAGCCGCGCCCACGATCGCGGCGAACTGAGCGTCTCTCTGGCAACTGGGGGAACACGGCCGGCGAGCTCCGTGTTCCCCTCCTCCGCCTTCCGGGCACGCCCCGTGTGCGGCAGCAGTTCAACCCCATCAGTGCGGGCAGCGTGTGTCTTCAGGACGCGGGGGCACGTCGTCCTTGAAGACCCCCATCTCGAACAGCCCCAGTTCCTCTCGCAAGGGAGACACCTCGGCCTCGTCCCGGGCTTGACGGAGTTCCCGTGCCGCCTCCTCTGCCCCATAGGGCCCCCCCTCCAGGGCATTCAGACAGGCCTGGAGGTCGGCTCGCACTTGCGCCGCCGTTGCGTACCGCTCCGCCGGGTCATGACGGAGCAGTTTGCGGACAACATCTCCCACGGGCGTGGACACCCCTGCGTCGCGCAGTGCCGCGGCCACGTGCATGGGATGAACTGCCGCCGCGCGCATGGCCATGTCCGTCACAGGAACCCAACTGGGCACCTCCGCCACCAACCTGGCCCGCCTCTTATGGGCTCGCAGTGCCCGCTGGGCCGCAGTCTCCACCGCATCGAGATCGTAGAGAGTACGACCCGTCAGCAACTCCAACAGCAGCACGCCGAGAGAGAAGAGATCCGCCCGGAAATCCACCCCGGGGCGGCCCTTCAATGCGAGGCGCTCCGGCGCGGCCGTATCAATGATTCCTCGGATCAGCCGCTCCGGCGAGGGCGCGCGTTCGGGTAGCAGCGAATAGGCGAAAGCGAAATCAGCCAGCTTCACCACGCCGCTCCTCAACCCCACGCGGATGGACTCCGAGCCCACCCCTCGGTGGACGATGCCCAACGGACACCCCTGCTCGTCTGTCAGCGTGTGGGCGTAATGCAACGCTCCGGCCACCTCGCTGGCCACGTAGACAGCGAATGCCTGGGACATCAGTTTCTGGCGTAACGTGGTGAGGGAGCCAACCGACTCCAGGCTGCAACCCTCCACATGCTCCGCGACCAGGAATGTGTCGCCCGAGTGCGTGTAGAGACCGTGGACGCGAGCGATGGCCGGGTGCTCGAGCCGCGCGGTGAGTTTCACCTCCTCCTCGAGGCGCACGAGCGCCATTCGAGACGCACCACGCGGTAGCACCGTCACCTCCACCAGCTCGCCCATCCCCTCGGGTGTGCGCGGACGCGCCAGGTAGCTCACCGCGGCCTCCAGCCGGTTGCTGTCCGGCAGGCGCCAGACCTCCAGATAATCGGTGCCCTCATGTGAAAAGAGGACACGGGAGATCGCCTCTTTACCGCTGGCGGTCTGCCTGCCACGAGGAACTGTTACCGAGCACGCTGGATGAGGGAAAAGCGGGCCAGAATGAGCGAGCTGGGTGATGGGTAGGCTCCCCGTGAGCAGGGGTATCCCATCACCGAGACTGGAAAGGTGAGGCACGTTGGCTGATG
>NZ_DBNGVP010000054.1:0-7175 GCF_057119385.1 Archangium sp.
TTGGGTGGTGCGGCCGGCCTTGGACTTCGTCCTGCACTGGAGCCGCTGGCGACGCCGCCATCAGGCCATCGCCAAACGCTGCCATTACCGACGCAGAGACCCTCGCGCCAAAGTCCCACTGTAGTACGCCTGGAGGCGCGTGTGGCGCTGGAGGTGCTGCTGCGGCAGCTGCCGAACCTTCGCTACGTCGAGGGCAAGCGCCCCGTGCGCCGGCCCCACTTCTTCCTGCGGGGCTTCGAACACCTGCACCTCGCCTGGGACGTGCCGGCCCGCTGAGGACTTTCCGGCAGACACCCCAGCCTCTCGTGGGGGAGGCGGGGATGAGGCGTTGCCTTCGCCATCCTGCACCGCATGCATCATTGCTCTGCCAACGTTGCACTCACTGCATGAGCTGACCTTGGTTACCTTGCTGTTCGCCGGGCGGTTCCGAGAAGGGACCGCCCCTGTGGTTCCAACCCCTGTCACCCGAGGTCGCCATGAAGAAGCTCCTGAGCCTTGCCGTCCTGCTGCTCTCCCTCCCTGCCTTCGCCCAGACCGGGGGAGACACGCAGAAGGACGTGCTCTTCGTCGTCAGCAGCGCCACCAGGATGAACAACGGCTGGGACACCGGCTTCTGGCTGGCCGAGCTCACCCACGCCTACCACGAGCTGACCGAGGCCGGTTTCACCGCCGACATCGCCAGCCCGCTGGGGGGAACTCCCTCCATCGACCCCTGGAGCGACCCGCGCAATCCCTACGGGCTCTCCACCCACGACATGGTGTCCATGGGCTTCCTCCACATGCAGGGCCCCATGAGCAAGCTGAACAGCTCGCTGCGGCTGTCAGAGGTGGAGCTCTCCAAGTATGAGGTGATTGTCTTCGCGGGTGGCAACGCCGCCATGTTCGACCTGCCCACGGACCCCTCCGTGCAGCAGGCCGTCCGCACCATGTGGGAGCAGGACAAGGTGGTGGCCGCGCTCTGCCACGGCACCTCGGCGCTGCTCAACGTGCGCCTCTCCAATGGCAGCTACCTGCTGCGGGGCCGCACGGTGACGGGCTTCTCCAACGCCGAGGAGCGCCAGGTGGAGCAGATGCTGGGGGTGACGGGGCTCATGCCCTTCTGGATCGAGAACGAGGTGCCCCTGCGCGGCGGGACCTTCATCTCCGCCGCGCCCTGGGCACCCTTCGCCACCCGGGATGGGCGCCTCGTCACCGGCCAGCAGCAGTACTCCGGCCGCGCCGTGGCCCACCTCATCCTCAAGACCTTGAGCAGGTAACCGCCCCAGGCCCGCTCCGGCCTCAGGCCTGTGGGCGCGGGGGCTCGTGCTGGGGCAGGGCGGCTGGGGGGGCAACGCGGTGGTCCGCGCCAATGGCCTCGCGCACCGAGCGGAAGCCATCCCGGGCCAGCAGCGGGCCCAGGCCCTCGAGCAGCCGGCGCACCATGCCCGGGCCCTCGTAGATGAAGCCCGTGTACACCTGCACCACCGAGGCTCCGGCCTTCAGCTTCTCGTACACGTCCTCGGCGGTGAAGACGCCGCCCACGCCGATGATGGGCAGGGCACCTCCACTGCGCGCGTAGGCCCGGCGGATGACGGCGTTGGCCGGCTCGCGCACGGGCGCTCCCGAGAGCCCGCCCGTCTCCTTCGCCACCGGGTGTTCGAAGGGCCGCGCGATGGTCGTGTTGGTGGCGATGATTCCCGCCAGGCCGCACGCGCGCACCACGTCCACCACCTCGTCCACCGCCTCGGGCGTGAGATCCGGGGCGATCTTCAGGAAGAGGGGCTTGCCCGGGGACACCTGCTCCAGGCGCGCCTTCACCGCCCGCAGGAGCGCGGTGAGCTGCTCGGGCTCCTGCAGCTTGCGCAGGCCCGGGGTGTTGGGCGAGCTGGCGTTGATCACCACGTAGTCCCCGAGCGGGGCCAGCGTGTCCACACACGCCACGTAGTCGTCCACCGCCTGCTCCAGGGGCGTGTCCTTGTTCTTGCCGATGTTCACCCCCACCGGAGCGGGGTGCCAGGTGCGCGCCCGGAGGTGCTCGGCGGCGTTGGCGGCTCCGTGGTTGTTGAAGCCCATCCGGTTGATGAGCGCACGGTGCTCGGGGATGCGGAACAGACGCGGCTTCGGGTTGCCCGGCTGGGGCCTCGGGGTGAGCGTGCCCACCTCCACGGCGGCGAAGCCGAGCGCCAGCAGCCCATCCACGGCCTCGGCCTCCTTGTCGAGCCCCGCGGCGAGCGCCACCGGGTGGGCCAGCTCCAGGCCCGCCACCTTCACCGAGGCGTCATAGGTGACGGCGGCGAGCGTGCGCGCGCGCATGCTGCGGCACGTCCCCGCGAGGTGCCCGAGCCAGCGCAGCAGGGTCATGCCCAGGCGGTGGGCGCGCTCGGCGGAGAAGAGGAAGAGGAGGGCACGGGCAAGGCGGTACATGGGGCTCACGTGGGAATGAAGGAGTACTGGCGCGCCCAGGCGAGCGTCTGATCCACCTGCTCGGCGGAGAGCAGCCCGTTCTTCTCGACGAGCTCCACCTCGCGCAGCATGTCCGTCTCCAGCAGGTAGGTGCCGTCGGTGTTGAGCGTGAACTTCACGCCCCGGTCCCAGAAGGTGCGCATGATGTGCTGGAGCTCGTCGAGCCCCTCCACGGCGCGGGTGTGGAGGTTGGAGGTGGGGCACAGCTCGAGCACCACGTCGCGCTCGCGCAGCAGCTTCATGGCGGACTCGTCGTAGGCGGCGCGGATGCCGTGGCCGATGCGGTGGGGCTTGAGCTTCTCCACCACGGCCATGACGCCCTCGGCGCCGGTGCCCTTCGTCTCCCCGGTGTGCACGGTGCACTTGAGGCCGGCCTTGCGCGCGCGGGCGAAGAGGTCCTCGTACTGCCCCACCACGGAGGGCTCCAGCTCCAGCGCGTGCTTCTCCGTGCCGGCCAGGTCGATGCCATACACGCCGCGGCCGCGGTACTTGATGGCCTTGTCCACGATGATGCTGTTGAGCCGGTGATCGAACTCGCGGGCCAGACAGAAGATGAGGCCGGCCTTCACGCCGTACTCGAGCATGGCCCGGTCCATGCCGCGCAGCGCCGCGTGGATGATGTGGTCCAGGTCGAGCTCGGAGTTGAGGTTGCGCTTCATGGGGTTGAAGCGCAGCTCGATCTGCGAGACGCGGCTGCCGCGGTACTCCTTGCCGATGATCTCGTAGACGGAGCGCTCGACGGCCAGGGGCGAGCTCTGAATCTTCTCCGTATAGGTGTGGAGGATCTTCAGGTAGTCCTCGAGGCTGCCCACCTTGCCGGGACGCGAGGTGATGAGCTCGACGAACTCGAAGTAGTCCCTCACGGGGAGCTTGAAGCCCTGCTGGTGCGCGAGGGACCAGAGGACGTGGGGAGCCACGGAGCTACCCACGTGGATGTGCAGATCGATGAGATCGCGTGCCATGGCGGCATGTATGCACAGAGCCGCCCGGCCGTCCAGCTAACGGCGGAGCAGCACGTAGACGGCGCCCGTGCCTCCGTCCTGGGGACGTGCGGTGGCGAACGCGAGCACCGTCTTGCCGATGCTCTTCTGGGCGAGCCACTCGCGGATGCGCTGCTTGAGGACGGGGATCTGATCCTGGGAGTTCAAACCACGCCCGTGGACGATGAGCACGCAGCGCTTGTGGGCGCGGCGGCTCTCGGAGAGGAAGCGGTCCACGGCCGTCTTGGCCTCGGCCTGGGTCATGCCGTGCAGATCGAGGCGTCCCTGGAGCGAGAAGTCACCCCGGCGCAGCGAGCGCAGCAGGCGCGCGTCGATGCCCGGAGCGGCGCCCTCGATGTACTCGTTGGACTCGGCGACATCGAAGTCACCCTGGCCGGCCACGAGCTCGGCGAGCTCGGCGAGGGCCTCGGCGTTCTCGTCGATGATCTCGGGCAGCCGGGGGTTGGGCGGGGGGGGCTCGGCACCGCGGTGGGTGATCTGCTCGACGCCGTCCATGGCGGAGAGGAAGAGGGACATGTCGTCCTCCTCCTGGGGGCGCTTGGACCTGGAGGGCTTGGAGGGCGGGGGAGGCGCCTGGGGCTTCTTGGGCGGCTCGGCCTGTTTCTTCTTGAGGTCCGCCAGGGCGGACTTGAAGGGGTTGTTGAAGCTTTCGCTCTTCTTCTTGGGGGAGCCGCGATCGCTCATGGTGGGATTTGTAATGCGTCAGAGTGGGCCGCAGTTCAACCCGGTTTCTCGGTCTCCGAGCGGAGAGAGGTATACCCGCTGACTCTCAGCGGCGCAGGCGCAGGCGGATGGGGCCTCGGGCCGTCGAGGGGTCCACCACCCGGCCGCCCTGGAGGATGTCCAGCTCTCCACGCGCCACCAACCGCCGGGCCGCCTCGCGCACGGGCTCCATGCGTTCGCGCCAGCCGTCCTCCCCGGCGGCACGCGCCACCTCCGAGGGACATACCGTCGCCTCCCGGGCCCGTGTGGCGAGCACGTCCAGGATGAGCTGCTCGAGCGGGTCATCCCGCCCCCGCGCCTTGCGGCTCCTGCACCGGTCGGAGCAGTAGCGCACGTTCTCCCAGTCGCGCTCCCACTTCTTGCGCCAGGTGATGGTCCGGCCACAGACGGCACATGTTTTCGGAGGCGGAGTCGGCATCGGTGATGTCAGTGATTCAAAAGTAACCGGACTCAGGGTTGACAGCGAAGCATGCTGCCTGTATCTCCATCGCACGCGTCTGGAGAATTTCGTGTTCCGTCCTGTCACCCGAATGCCGATGTCCATGGAGGCCATGCTCATGCGTGGCCCGGGCATGCGCGCGTTCGCGTGAGGATGGGACTCCAGCCGGTTCCAAGCTGAACTCCCCCTCTGAAGCGCCGCGGGTGCCCGGGTTTCCCACCTGACACCGCCCGCGGCACGGCTGCGTTCCGAGCTTCCTCGCTCCGAGCTCCGCCTTTCGTCCCGCCGTGGGCTCGCGGTTCCTCGCCCCAGCAGTTCCGAAAGGAAGACATCCGTGAGCAGCAATCCCTCGCACCCCGCCGCGAGCAGGCCGTGGTGTGTCTATAAATTCGGTGGTTCCTCTGTCGGCACGCCCGGACGGCTGCCGCGCGTCCTCTCCCTCATCTCCGAGGCCCAACGTCCGCTCGCCGTCGTCGTCTCCGCGCTCGGCGATACCACGGACTGGCTCATCTCCGCGGCCAACGCCGCCGCCCGGGGAGACGCGGTGGGCAGCGGCGCGGAGCTGTCCCGGGTTCGCGGTCTCGCCCGGTCCATCGCGGGCACGGTCCTCGAGGGCGCCGTCCTCACCGCGCACGAGAAGACGGTGGAGCAACTCCTGGCCCCCATCGAGCGGCTGCTCACGGGCGTGGAGCTGACCCGCGAGTGCACGCCGGCCACGCTCGACGAGGTGCTGTCCGTGGGCGAGCGCATCTCCTCCGAGCTCGTCGCCCGCGCCCTGACGGCCCGGGGCATTCCCGCCCTCGCGGTGGATGCGCGCACCTTCCTCGTCACCGATGAGACGGCGGGCGCGGCCCGGGTCGACATCGAGGCGAGCCGCGCCCGCCTCACGCCGCTCGTCTCCGGGTGGGTGGGCAAGGTGCCCGTCATCACCGGCTTCATCGCCCGCTCGCACCAGGGCCGCACCACCACGCTGGGCCGCAATGGCTCCGACTACACCGCCACGCTGCTCTCGTGGCTGCTCGGGGCCCGGCAGGTGACGGTGTGGACGGACGTGCCCGGCGTCATGACGGCGGACCCGGCCCTCGTGGCGGACGCCTACCCCGTGCCGCGCATGACGTACGCCGAGGCGCTCGAGCTGGCCCACTTCGGCACCCGCATGTTCCACCCGCGCACGATGATTCCGCTGCTCGAGAGCGGGGCCGCGCTGCACATCCGCGGCACCACCGAGCCGGACGCCCCGGGCACGCGCATCGACGCCGAGGGCAATCCGGATCCCCACCGGCCCACCAGTGTCACGAGCCTGGAGCGTCTGGCCCTGCTCCACGTCGAGTCCCTGCGTCCCACGCTCAGCGAGCCGCTCGGGCATCGCGTGTTGCAGGCGCTCGAGGCGGCCCGCATCACCGTATGGGGCGGGACGCTGTCCGCGCTGGCGCCCTCCATCTCCCTGGTGGTGCCCCAGGCACAGGCCGAGCGGGCCCACGCGGTGCTTGAGGAAGCGCTGCGAGGTGAGCGCGAGCGGCGGGAGGTGCGCGTCCCTCCGCCCCTCGCGCCGGTGACGTTGGTCACCCTCGTGGCCGAGTCCATGGGCCATCGGCCGAATGTGGCGGGCCGGTTCTTCCACGCGCTCGGGAACGTGGGCGTGAACGTGCGCGCCATCCTCCAGGGGGCCAGCTCGCGCAGCGTGTCGTGCGCCGTGGACGCCGAGGACACGGCCGTGGCGGTGCGCACCGTGCACAGCGCCTTCAACCTCAACGAGACGGAGATCAACGTCGTCCTGGTGGGGAAGGGGACGGTGGGCGGACGGTTGCTCGCCCAGCTCGCGGAGAACGCGCGGACGCTCGAGGCCCGGCACGGTGTGGCCCTGCGCCTGGTGGGCGTGGTGGACAGCCGCCGCGCGCTCTTCGAGCCCCGGGGCCTGCCGCCCGCCGAGGTCCACGCGAGGCTCGCGGAGGTCTCTCCGGGCAGCACGACGCCTCCGGACGTGAAACCGCTGCTCGAGCGGTTGTCGCGCCTGTCCGTGCCGGTGCTGGTGGACTGCACCGCTGCGGACGGCCTGGAGACGCTCTACGCCGAGGCGTTCCGGCGGGGCATCCACGTGGTGGCTGCGAACAAGAAGCCGCTCGCGCGTCCCTGGAAGGAGTGCGAGTCCCTGCAGGCCCTGGCCCGCGCGCACTTTCGCACCTGGCACTACGAGACCACCGTGGGCGCGAGTCTCCCGGTCATCGAGACGCTGAAGAACCTGGTGCGCACCGGGGACCGCGTGGAGCGCATCGAGGGGTGCTTCTCCGGTTCGCTCGGAGCCATCTGCCATGCGCTGATGGACGGCGTGCCCTTGTCTCAGGCGGTGCGGACGGCCCGGGCCAACGGCTACACCGAGCCCCACCCGCGCGATGACCTGTCGGGCCTGGACGTGGCGCGCAAGGCCCTCATCCTCGCGCGGGAGCTAGTGGACTGTCCGACAAGTTTTTCAACATAGTCAGGACAGGTGCCGGTCCACCCACGAGTGCATCTTGGCGCGAGTCCAGGACCAGGTGAAGGGGTGGGCGTAGAGGCGGTTGTACTCGGGCCAG
>NZ_DBNGVP010000055.1:0-17594 GCF_057119385.1 Archangium sp.
GTGCCGACGCCGACCAGGACCGCATCGGCGCGGGCGCGCATCTGTTGCACGAGCCGGCGCGACTCCGGCGAGCTGATCCACTTGGACGCGCCGGTGCGGGTCGCGATGCGGCCGTCGAGGCTGGCCGCGAGCTTGAGGTGCACCCACGGCACCCCTGTGCCCACCCACTTCGCGAAGCCACGAATCACCTCGCGGCACTCGCGCTCCATCACCCCGACGGTGACGTCGATTCCCGCGGCACGCAGCGCACGAATGCCGCGCCCGCTTACGCGCGGGTTCGGGTCGCGCGCACCGACGACGACGCGCCTCGGGCGCGCCGCGATCAGCGCGTCCGTACAGGGCGGGGTCTTGCCGTGGTGGCAACAGGGTTCGAGTGTGACGTAGATCGTCGCGCCCCGCGCTTGGCGCGGTTCGATCGCACGTAGCGCCACGATCTCCGCGTGCGGTCCGCCGGCACGCGCATGATGTCCGACGCCGAGCACGCGGCCGGCGCGTGCGATGACGCAGCCGACGGCCGGATTGGGGCTGGTGTGACCAAGGCCTTTGCGCGCCTCGGTCACGGCTGACTCCATCATCGCAAGATCCAGCTTTGAGACGCTGACGTCGCTCACGGTTTACTGGCGGCGCCGGCCACGACGCTCCTTGCTGATGGTTTCCAACGCGGCCATGAACTCCGAGATGTCGCGAAACGACTTGTACACCGACGCGAACCGCACGTACGCGACATCGTCAAGATCCTTGAGGCAGCCCATGACCGCCTCACCGATGACGGTGCTCGCGACTTCTCGCGCGCCGCTCTCTTGGACCTTGCGCTCGACAGCGTCGGCCGCCTCCTCGATCGTGTCGGCCGGCACGGGGCGCTTCTCGCAGGCCTTGCGGATTCCGGCGAGCACCTTACCGCGATCCCACGGCTCGCGACGGTCGTCCTTCTTGACGACCATCGGCATGACGACGTCGATGTGCTCGTAGGTCGTGAAGCGGCGCCCGCACTCCAGGCACTCGCGGCGGCGACGGATCGCCTGGCCGTCCGTCGTCTCTCGCGAGTCGACGACCTTGCTGTCGGAGCGGTGACAGACGGGACAGCGCACGAGGAAACCGCCCGTGCCCTTCGGTCAGGCCGCGGCGTTCGCGTAGCCCCGGCCCGGATACGCCGGGAACTTGCGACACAGCGCGATCACGTCATCGGCGACCGCGGCGAGAGCGCGCTCGTTCGAGACATCCGCGAGCGCCCGCTGAATCGCCTCGGCGATGAAGACCATCTGCGGCTTTCGCAGGCCGCGCGTCGTCACCGCCGGCGTTCCGATACGGAGCCCCGAAGTCACGAACGGCGAGCGCTTGTCGAACGGCACGCTGTTGCAGTTCGTCGTCATGTGCGCGAGGTCGAGCGTCTCCTGAGCCTGCCGACCCGTGAGCTCCGACTTGCGGAAGTCGAGCAGCATCAAGTGATTCTCGGTGCCGCCCGAGACCAGCGAGAATCCCCGTTCCAGCAGCGCCGAGGCGAGCGCGGACGCGTTGCCGACGATCGCCTCCTGATACTGTTTGAACTCCGGCGTCATTGCCTCCTTGAAGG
Source organism: Archangium sp. (assembly GCF_057119385.1). Lineage (NCBI taxonomy): Bacteria > Pseudomonadati > Myxococcota > Myxococcia > Myxococcales > Archangiaceae > Archangium > Archangium sp. Next base: position 1,571 of record NZ_DBNGVP010000055.1, read on the forward strand.
CCACTGCCTTGGCCGCGATGACGTGCATGAGGGGGCCGCCCTGGTTGCCGGGGAACACCGAGGAGTTGAGCTTCTTCGCGTGCTGCTCCTTGCACAGGATCAGGCCGCCGCGGGGTCCGCGCAGCGTCTTGTGCGTGGTGGTGGTCACGAAGTCGCAGTACGGGATCGGTGACGGGTGGAGTCCAGCGACGACGAGGCCCGCGATGTGCGCAATGTCCGCCATCAGCAGCGCGCCGACCTCGGCGGCGATCTCGCCGAACGTCGCAAAGTCGAGCATCCGCGGATACGCGCTGTGTCCGCACACGATCATCTTCGGCCGATGCTCGCGCGCCAGCGCGCGCACCTCGTTGAAATCGATTCGCGAGTCCTTCTCCGACACCCCGTACGGGATGATTTTGAAGAAGCGACCGGAGAAGTTGACGGGGCTGCCATGCGTCAGATGGCCGCCGTGTGCGAGGTTCATCGCGAGGATCGTGTCGCCGGGGTCGAGCTGCGAGAAGTAGACCGCCATGTTCGCCTGCGAGCCTGAGTGCGGCTGCACGTTGGCGTGGTCGGCGCCGAAGAGCTTCTTCGCGCGATCGATCGCGAGATTCTCGGCGACGTCGACGAACTGGCAGCCGCCATAGTAGCGCTTGCCCGGGTAGCCCTCGGCGTACTTGTTCGTCAGCACCGAGCCCATCGCCTCCATCACGGCGGGGCTCACGAAGTTCTCCGAGGCGATCAGCTCCAGGCCTTCTTCCTGGCGGCGCGTCTCGTCGTGAACGACCTTGGCAATCTCCGGATCGACCTCGGCCAGCTTACGGATGTTCTCCATGGACACGCTCTCCTCGGTTGGGAACGAGGGCCTCAACGTCCGTTCTCGGACTCGGCCTCGCGAATCTTGTCCAGGCGCTTCTGGTGCCGGCCGCCCTCGAAGGGCGTGGCCACGAAGGCCTCCACGATGCTGCGCGCCAGCCCCACGCCGACCACCCGCTGGCCCAGGCACAGCACGTTGGCGTCGTTGTGGGCCCGCGTCATGCGCGCCTCGAACTCACTGGTGCACAGCGCCGCGCGGATGCCCCGGTACTTGTTGGCCGTGATGCTCATGCCAATCCCGGTCCCGCACACCAGCACGCCGTACTGGTACTCCCCCGCCGCCACCGCCTTGCACACCGTCTTCGCGAAGTCCGGGTAGTCCACCGAGGCGGTGGTGGTGGGGCCCACGTCGTGGACCTCGGCGCGCAACTCCTGGAGCGCGCTCACCAGCTCGCGGCGCAGCTCCAGGCCCGCATGATCCGACGCGATGATGATCTTCACGTGAGCCCTCCCTCTTCCACTCGGACACGGGGTGGGGAGACCCTCACCCCGACCCTCTCCCAGGGGGGAGAGGGAGCGCTGGGGTGTGGTCCTACTTGAAGCGCTTGAAGACGAGCACCGCGTTGGTGCCGCCGAAGCCGAACGAGTTGCTCATCACCGCGTCCACGCGCTGCTCCCGCGCCTGGTTGGGCACGTAGTCCAGATCGCAGTCCGGATCCGGCGTGGTGTAGTTGATGGTCGGCGGGAGGACGCCCCGCAGCAGCGTCTGCACGGCCACCACCGCCTCGGCACCGCCGGCCGCGCCCAGCATGTGGCCGGTCATGGACTTGGTGGAGGAGACGGCCAGCTTGCGGGCGTGCGCCCCGAAGACGGCCTTGATGGCCTTCGTCTCGTTGGCGTCGTTGAACGGCGTCGAGGTGCCGTGCGCGTTGATGTAGCCCACGTCCTCGGGGTTCATGCCCGCGGACACCAGCGCCAGACGCATGCAGCGCGCCGCGCCCTCGCCCTCGGGGGCCGGCTGCGTCACGTGGTGCGCGTCCGAGTTGGCCCCGTAGCCCACCAGCTCCGCCAGGATGTTGGCGCCGCGCTTCTTCGCGGCCTCCATCTCCTCGAGCACGATGATGCCGGCGCCCTCGCCCATCACGAAACCGTCGCGGTCCTTGTCGAACGGACGGCTGGCGGCGGACGGGTTGTCGTTGCGGTTGGACAGCGCCTTCATCACCGAGAAGCCACCCATGCCCAGCGGGGTGATGGCCGCCTCGGAACCTCCGGCGATGACCGCGTCCGTCTCACCCAGGCGGATGGACTTCCAGGCCTCTCCGATGGCGTGGGCGCTGGTGGCGCAAGCCGACACGGGCGCCCAGTTGGGGCCCTTGCAGCCATAGCGCATGGAGATGAGGCCCGGCGCCATGTTGATGATCATCTGGATGATGAAGAAGGGAGACAGACGGTCGAACCCCTTCTCCAGCCCCTTGCGGTGCTGCTCCTCGAGGGAGGAGATGCCGCCGATGCCCGAGCCGACGATGACGCCCACCTTCTCGGGCGCATAACCGTGGGGCGCGTCCGGCCCGACCGGCAGACCGCTCTCCTTCACGGCCATCTCGGCCGCGGCGAGCGCGAACTGGGAGAACAGGTCCATCCGGCGCACTTCGCGCTTGTCGATGAACTGCTCCGGCTCGAAGTCCTTCGCCTCACCGGCGAAGTTCGTATCGATCTTCTTCGTATCGAAGCGGGTGATGGGTCCGATACCAGACTTGCCGGCGAGCATCGCCTGCCAGTTCTTCTCGGTCCCGGTACCCAGTGCCGTGATGATTCCGGTGCCGGTGACGACGACTCGACGGTTTGACACGTTGCTCTCCACTCGAATACGCGCTGCTGCCATGGAACGCTGGGCGGGACCAGCGCTCCCCGGCCCTACGATGATGCCTACTTCTTGTGGGTGTTGATGTAGTTGATGGCGTCGCCGACGGTCTTGATGTTCTCGGCCTCCTCGTCGGGGATCTCGACCTCGAACTCCTCTTCCATCGCCATCACCAGCTCCACGATGTCGAGGCTGTCCGCGCCCAGGTCCTCGATGAAGGAGGACTCCGGCTTGATCTCCTCCTCGCCCACGCCCAGCTGATCGGCGATGATGTTCTTGACCTTGGCCTCGATAGCATGAGTCGACATAGGTATTGAACCTCCAGGAACCGCGTGGCGGCCCGGCATACTCCCCGGAGCCATGTAAATGCGGGCGCGGTATAACCTACGACCGTCGCCGATCCAACCCTTGGCTACATGTACATGCCGCCATTCACCTTCAGGACTTCTCCGGTGATGTAGGCGGCGGCATCGCTGGCGAGGAAGAGGACGGCGTTGGCCACGTCCTCCGGGGAGCCCAGGCGCCCCAGGGGAATGGCCGCTTCCATCTTCTCCCGCGTCTCTCCGCCCAGGTGCGAGGTCATGTCCGTGCCGATGAAACCCGGGGACACGGCGTTGACGCGGATGTTCCGGCTGGCCAGCTCGCGGGCCACGGACTTGGTCAGGCCGATGAGGCCCGCTTTGGAAGCCGAGTAGGCGGCCTGTCCGCCATTGCCCATCTCCCCGACCACGGAGGTCAGGTTGATGATGGAGCCACCCTTCTGCTTCATCATCGGCCGGCTGACGGCGCGGATGAGCGAGAAGGCGCCCTTGAGGTTGGTGTCCAGCTGCTTGTCCCAGTCCTCGTCCTTCACCCGCATGACCAGGCCGTCCACGGCCACGCCCGCGTTGTTGACGAGCACGTCCAGGCGGCCGTGCGTCTTGAGGACACCCTCCACGGCGGTGGTGCAGGCGGCGGCGTCCGACACGTCGAAGCGCACCGCCTCGCCCTTGGCGCCCGCGGCCTGGATGAGGCCCAGGGTCTCCTGCGCCGCGGCCTCGTTGCCCGCGTAGCTGAAGACGACCGTGGCGCCCTGCTTCGCGAAGCTCACGGCGATGGAGCGGCCGATCCCCCGGGAGCCACCCGTCACCAGCACCACCTTGTCCTTGAACGCGCTCATCTCAGGCTCCCAGTGCCGCGAGGGTCTTCTCCAGGCTCGCGGAGTCTTCGACGTTGAACGACTCGATATCCCGGGTGATTCGCTTGATGAGGCCGCCGAGCACCTTGCCCGGGCCCACCTCGACCACCCGCGTCACGCCCTGGGCGTGGAGGTACTGGATGGTCTCCACCCAGCGCACCGAGGAGCTCACCTGCTCCAGCAGCAGCGGCACCACACGGGCCGCGTCGCTGTTGGCGGAGGCCTCCACGTTCGTCACCACCGGGACGGACGGAGCGGACACCTTCACCTTCGCCAGCACCTCGGCCAGCCGGGGCTTCACCGGCTCCATCAGCGCGCAGTGGAAGGGGGCGGACACGGGCAGCACCTTCGCCTTGCCCCCCATCTCCTTCGCCTTGGCGATGGCCCGCTCCACGGCCTGGGCATTGCCGGCGATCACCGTCTGCTCCGGCGAGTTGTAGTTGGCCGGGGACACCACCTGGCCCTCGCCCGCCGCGTCGCACGCGGCCTTCACCCTGGCCGGCTCCAGGCCCATCACCGCGGCCATGGCGCCCACGCCCTCGGGGACGGCTTCCTGCATGAAGGTGCCACGGGCCCGCACCGCCCGGACCGCGTCCGCCAGTTGCAGCGCGCCCGCCGCCACCAGCGCCGAGTACTCACCCAGCGAGTGCCCCGCCACGAAGGCCGGCACCGGCCCCCGCTTGGAGAAGACGGCATGCGCCGCCACCGACACCGTGAGGATGGCCGGCTGCGTGTTGGCCGTCTGCTTCAGCGCGGCCTCCGGTCCCTCGAACAACACCTGGGAGAACTTCTCGCCCAGCGCCTCGTCGGCCGCCTCGAAGACGGCCCGGGCCTCGGGGAACTTCTCGTACAGGTCCTTCCCCATGCCGACAGCCTGGCTGCCCTGCCCTGGGAAGACGAACGCGATCTTCGACATGCTCCTGCTCCCTCCCTTTCAACGGCGCGTCACCAGCGCATCACCGCACTGCCCCACGTCATCCCCGCGCCAATGGCCATCATCGCCACCACGTCTCCCTGCTTCAGCCGGCCGGCCCGGTTGGCCTCGTCCAGCGTCATGGGCAGCGACGCGGAGGACGTATTGCCGTATTCGTGCAGGTTGAGCCAGCACTTCTCCACCGGCAGCTCCAGCCGCTGCAGCACGGCCTCGAGGATGCGGATGTTGGCCTGGTGCGAGATGACATGGTCCACGTCCCGCGCGTGCAGTCCGTTGGACGACAGGGCCGTGTGCGTCGAGTCCGCCAGCGCGCGCACGGCGAACTTGAAGACCTCGCGGCCATTCATGTGCAGCGTGTGCAGCTTCTCCTTCAGCACCTCTTCACAGGCGGGCTTGCTCGTGCCGCCCCCCGGAATGCAGAGGATCTCCGCGAAGGAGCCGTCCGTGTACAGGTGCGTGGAGAGCAGCCCGCGGTCCGCGTCCTCGGTGGGCGCGAGCACCATGGCACCCGCCGCGTCCCCGAAGAGCACGCACGTGTTGCGGTCCTCCCAGTTGACCGCCCGGCTGAGCATCTCCGCGCCGATGACCAGCGCGCGCTTCACCTGGCCGGTGCGGATGAACTGATCCGCCACGGTGAGGGCGTAGAGCGAGCCGGAGCACGCCGCGGACACGTCGAAGGCGAAGGCGTTCTTCGCCCCCAGCTTCGCCTGCACCACCGCCGCACAGGAGGGCATGGGCATGTCCGGCGTGACGGTGCCCACCACGATGAGCCCCAGCTCCTCCGGCCGCACCCCCGCCATCTCCAGCGCGCGCCTCGCCGCCTGCACGGCCATGTCGCTGGTCGCCTCGCCCGGGGCCGCCACGCGACGCTTGCGGATCCCCGTGCGCGCGGTGATCCACTCGTCGGTCGTGTCGACGATCTTTTCGAGGTCGGCGTTGGTCAGGACCTTCTCCGGTGCGTACGAGCCGGTACCGATGATGTGCGTGCGTGCCATGCCAAGGTGCCCCCTGTGGGTGTACCGGACACGAACGCCTCGGGCGCGCTCTCTAATCGGAAAAGGCCTCGGCTGTCGCTCCCTTTCCCCGTTGCCGGGCGGGGAGCCAGGCGGCGGCGTCCGCAATGCAACGCGTCAACTCGGTGCGCAATCCGGCCTGGGCCGTCTGCAGGGCGGCCTCCAGCGCCTTCTGGATCGCCCGGGGCGAGCTGCGGCCATGCGCGACGATGCCCACGCCCTCGATTCCCAGCAGGGGCGCGCCGCCGTACTCCGCGTAGTCCATCACCTTCTTCAGGCCCGTGAAGGTGGGCTGGAGCAGCAGCGCCCCCAGCTTCTCCGGAATGCCCCCGCGCCGTTCGATGGCCGAGCGCAGCAGCCCCGTGACGGCCGCCGCCACCCCCTCGGACGTCTTGAGGACCACGTTGCCGGTGAAGCCGTCGGTGACCACCACCTCCACGTCCCCGGAGAAGAGGTCCTTCCCCTCCACGTAGCCGGTGAAGTCCAGGTTGGAGGCGCGCAGCAGCGCGGAGGCCTCGCGGGTGAGGGAGGTGCCCTTGGTGGGCTCCTCCCCATTGGAGAGCACCGCCACCCGGGGACGGGGGATGCCCAGGCGGGCGCGCACGTAGGCGGCCCCCAGCACCCCCCACTGGGCCAGGTGGACGGGCCGGCACTCCACATTGGCCCCGGCGTCCAGCAGCAGACAGCGCCCCACCCCCTCCAGGGCCGGCAGCAGCGTGGCGATGGCCGGACGCTCCACCCCGGGGATGCGGCCCAGCACCAGCAGCCCCCCCGCCATCACCGCGCCCGAGTGCCCCGCTGACACCAGGGCATCCGCCTCCCCCCGGCGCACCAGCTCGAAGCCCACCCGGAGGGAGGAGTCCTTCTTGCGGCGGATGGCGGAGAAGGCGTGATCCTCCATCTCCACCACCTGGGTGGCGGGGTGGAGGCGCACGTTGGGCGGCAGGCCCCCGGCCCGGCTCAGGGGCTCGCGCAGACGCACCAGGTCCCCCACCAGCACCACCTCGTGCGCCGGGTGCTCGCGCGCGAACAGGAGGGCCCCCTCCACGGGGGCCGCGGGGGCATGGTCACCCCCCATCGCATCCAGGACGAGCCTCATCGCGGGCGCATCCTTCCATGGACGCCCCGAGCCTGGGAGCACGGAGAGCAGACGGGTGGACACCCCGGGGCCCGGGGACGTAAGAATGCGGCCCGCCAGGTCAGGGTTGGACAGGGCACGGCGACCCCCGCACACGCGCGTTGACTCACACGCTCCGAGCGGCTAGGGTCCGCCGCCTTCCGAGTTTTTGCCGGTCGGGACTGGTGGGGAAGCCCCGGAGTCCAGGGCCGTGACGATACAGAGGTGAGCCGTGGGTGTTCCCAAGAAGCGTACGTCCAAGATGCGTCGTGACCGCCGCCGGGCGGCCAACAACAACCTGCGGAGCGCGGTGCAGGTGATTTCGTGCACCAACTGCAAGGAGCCGGTGCTCCCCCACCGCGCCTGCGCGGCGTGCGGCCACTACAAGGGCCGCGAGACGGTGCCGGGCGCCCAGGCCTGATCACCTGACTCCAGTTCCACTCGAAGGCACGAAGGCCGCTCCCTCTTCGCGAGGGGCGGCCTTTCTGCTTTGGGCCAAACGGCTCTAGTGTCCCGCCCGCGCCGGCGGTGGCACCCCGCCCCCTGGCGCTACAGGGAGCACACAACACATGAAGCTGAAGATCGCGTACTGGGTCCTCACCGGACTGTTCGGCGTGATGATGCTGGCCTCGGGAGGCATGTACCTCAGCGGCGCCCCGCAGCCGGTGGAGGGATTCCGCCACCTGGGCTACCCGGACTACTTCCGCACCCTGCTGGGCATCGCGAAGCTGCTGGGCGCGGTGGCCCTGCTGGTGCCGGTGGTGCCGCGCACGCTGCGCGAGTGGGCCTACGCGGGCTTCGCCATCACCCTGGTGTCGGCCTCGGTGTCCCACTACGCCTCGGGAGATCCGACGGGCCAGGTGGTCACGCCGCTCGTCATCCTCGGCGTGCTGCTCACCTCGCACCAGCTGTGGCACCGGGTGTCGCAGGGCGCCGCCGAGCCACAGGCCGCCGCCCGCCCCGCGATGGGCTGAGTCACATCCCGGCCCAGGTGTCATGGCAGGAGCTGCCCGGAATGGGGGGCGGCTCGGACTCGAGCAGGTGCGGGGGCGCCAGCTCGCCCTCGTCCCGCATCCGCAGCGCCAGATCGATGCGCGCCGCGGCGTTGATGAGCCCCAGGTGGCTGAAGGCCTGGGGGAAGTTGCCCAGCTGCTCGCGCGTGAGGGGGTGCACCTCCTCGGCGAGCAGCCCGAGGTGGTTGGCCGCCTCCGCGTGGTACATGAAGACCTTCTCGGCCTCTTCCAGCCGGTTGGACAACACCAGCGCCTCGACGAGCCAGAAGCCGCACAGCAGGAAGCCCCCCTCCGGCCCCGCCACCCCATCGTCCATCCGGTAGCGGCGCAGGAAACGGCCCGCCCCCAGCTCCGAGCGCAACCAGTCGATGGTCCCCTGCACGAGCGGCTCGCAGGCCCGGAAGCACCCCGCGATGGGCAGCAGCAGCAGCGAGGCATCCGGCTCGTTGCCCCCATAGAAGCCCACGAAGTGCCGGCCCGAGGGGTCCACGCCGTGCTGGAGGATGTCGTGGCGGATGAGCTCCGCCTCGTGGGTGCAGAACTCCTGGAGCGCGGGCTCGGCGAAGAGCCGGGCCAGGTGGCGGCCCCGGTGGAGCGCCAACCAGCACATGAGCTTGGAGTGCACGTTGTGCCGCTTCTCCCGGCGCGGCTCCCAGATGCCGTGATCCGGCTCGCGCCAGCGGCGGGCGGTGGTCTCGATGACCCGCTTGAGCAGCGCCCAGGTGCGCAGCGGCAGCCGGCCCCCGAACCGCTCGTAGAGATAGGCCGCGTCCAGCAGCGCCCCCGCCGTGTCGAACTGGAGCTGATCCCGGGCATCGTTGCCGATCCGCACCGGGCTCGAGCCCTGGAGCCCGGACAGGTGCGGGAGGATCCGCTCCTCGGGCACCGGCCCCCCATCCAGCGAGTACATCACCTGGAGGGGCTCGCCGTGCTTCAGCGTGTCGCGCACGAAGTAGAAGAACTCGCGGGACTCCTCCGCGTAGCCGATCAGGTTGGTGGCCCGCACGGCCATGGCCGCGTCACGCACCCAGCTGTAGCGGTAGTCCCAGTTGCGAGGCCCTCCAATCCACTCGGGCAGCGAGGTGGTGGCCGCGGCCACCATGGCGCCGGTGGGCGCGTACATCAGCAGCTTCAACGCCAGCGCCGAGCGCAGCACATGGTGCCGCCAGGGCCCCTCGTACTGGAGCCGCCGGGACCACTCCCGCCAGGCCTGGCGCGTGGCACGGAGCAGCTCGTAGGGCCGGTACGCGGCCACGGGCTCCGGATGCTCCGAGTCCCAGGCGAGGATCATCCAGCGCCGCTCTCCCCTGCCGAGCTGGATGCGCGCCCGCAGGCCCGACTCGCCCTGGCGCTCCCAGTGCGCCTCCCCATCGAGCACCGCGACCATCCGCTCGCCCCGGGCGCCCTTCGCCACCAGCCCGTGCTCCTCGAGCTCCACCCGCGTCTCCGACTCGCCGTACCGGAACCGCGGATCAAAGACGACGTCCAGCTCGAGCGAGCCCTCCACGCACTCGATGCGCCGGTGCACCTCGTGGATGGTGGCCCGGGGATCATTCGTCCACGGCATGTAGTCGATGATCCGCACGACGCCCTGGCGCTCGACCCGGAAGAGCGTCTCCAGCACGTTGGTGTCCGGGTCGTAGCGCTGCAGGCTCTCGAAGGGCCAGACGGCCGGGGTGATGCCGGTGAAGCCGCCCCGCTCGTCATCGAGGATCGCCGCGAAGACGCTCGGGCTGTCGAAGCGGGGAAAACACAACCAGTCGATGACCCCGTCCGGCCGGACCAGGGCGCACGTGATGCCGTCTCCGATCAGCCCCCGGCTGGCCAGGGAGATCTCCCGGTACGACGCCGGATTCGAGAACCGGAACGGCCGGTTCATCCGCCTGGCGGCACTGTAGAGGTCCATGCGCGCTGCCCTCTCCTGCCCCAAGGGTAGGAACCCTCGCGCGCCCCGAGGCCAACCCGGGCGGACACCAGCCGGACGTCCTCGTCACGCGCTGTCACGCCCAGGGAATGAAGGGCGAGTCCAGGTCTCGCTTTTTGAGGGCCTGGAAAACACGCCCCGCTCTTCTCCCGGAGAGCCCCGTTTCTATAGATTGCCAAGGGTTCACTGAAAAACACCTTGAACCCAAACAACAACCAGACACCGCACCCACCCAGAACGCCATGGAAGCCATCCTCAATCAATTGAAGTCGCTGGCCCTCACGGAAGCCCTCCCCTTCATCCTCAAGGCCGTGGGCGCGTTGGTGCTCTGGTTCGTGGGCCGGACGGTCATCACCGCGTTCCGGCGCGTGCTGAACCTGGGCCTGCAGAAGCGCCAGCTCGACGCCACGCTCATCCGCTACATCGAATCGCTGTTCGCGGGCTCCCTCACCATCCTCCTGCTGCTGGCCATCCTGGGGATGATGGGGGTGGAGACCACCTCGTTCGCGGCGCTGCTGGCGGCCGCGGGCATCGCGATCGGCACGGCCTGGTCCGGCCTGCTGTCCAACTTCGCCGCGGGCGTCTTCCTGCTCGTGCTGCGCCCCTTCCGCGTGGGAGATGAGATCTCCGCGGGCGGCGCCGCCGGCATCGTGCAGGAGATCGGCCTGTTCGCCACCACCCTCGACACCGGCGACAACCTGCGCATCTCCGTGGGCAACAACCGGCTGTTCGGCGACAACATCGTCAACTTCACCCACCACGCCCACCGCAAGGTCACCGTCAAGGTGCCGCTGCTGCACGGCGTGGACGTGCCCACGATGATGCGCGCCCTGCAGGAGCGCGTGGCGGTGGTGCCCGGAGTCCAGGAGCAGCCCGCCCCCGGCGTCGAGGTGGTGGAGTTCACCGCGCTCGGGCCCGTGCTGGGCGTGGGCGCGTTCTGCAAGCCCACCCAGGCCGGCGCCACCCAGGCCGCCATCGCCCAGGCCGTGGCGGAGCTCCTCATGGCCTCCGGGTACGCCGTCCCCCAGCAGACCGCCCAGCAGCTCATGGCCAAGGCCAGCTGAAGGGCCTGAAGGGCGCCAGGGAGCGAGGAGCCACGCACGCGCATCGGCCGAGCCCCTCCGGTGAGCACGTCCGAACCCGGGGGACAACCCCCGGCCTGGCGAGCGGGCCCTCCAGCGCCCCCGTGTGGGAAGTGGGCGGAATAAAGGGTGGCATCCACCCCGCATGAAGCACTTCCTCACGCGTGGGTGGGCGTTGTCCTGGCTGGTGCTGTGGGTGTCGCTGCCCGCGCTCGCGGGGCCCCACCCCGGCCTCTTCTTCGACGCCTCGCAGGTGGAAGCGTTGCGCCAGAAGGCGCGGACCACCCACCAGGCCATCTCCCAGCCCCTGCTCGAGGGCGCGACGAGCTACCTGGACCGCACCGTCTCGCCCTCGGGGCTCGTCACCTGGAAGGCCACTGGGAAGACGCTGCAGCTGGATCGCCGCGAGGCCGGCAACCTGCTGGTGGTGCTCGCCGCGTCCGCGCCACCCGGGGAGAGCTGCCGGAGGGCACCACGCAACCGTGGCTGGAGCTCGCCACCGGCAACGCGCGCAAGGTGAAGCGGGTGTTGGACCTGCAATCTGACTCCGTCAGTAATGAAATCCCCCTACCGTCCGAGCCCCGCCATGCACACACCCGCTCAGAAGGAACGTCTCCAGACCGCCGGGCAGTGGTGGGGCACCTTCATCGACGAGTTCCGGGTCATCTGCCCGAGGTGCGAGCGGACCGCACTCGTGCTCCCGCGGCATGCCGGTGAGTCGGGGCTCTTCGCCTCTCGCCGGGTGACGTGCACGCACTGCGGGTTCAACAACCCGTGGGAGGGACGGACTGTGCGCATGCCCTGGTACGCCGACCCCATGCGGGACTTCTACTTCCAGCTCCCGCTCCGTCTCCAGCTCCACTGTGGCAGGCACCTGTTGTGGGCCTTCAACCACCGCCACCTGGGTTTCCTCGAGGCCTTCGTCCAGGCCTCGCTCCGGGAGCGGACCCGGGACCCATACGGCTGGCACAACAAAGGTCTCATCAGCCGGTTGCCCAGGTGGCTCAAGGCCGCCCAACACCGGGCCGCCATCCTGAAGGCCATCGAGACACTCCGCGAACGCGATCGACGCTGAGTCCACCCCAAGGAGGAGAGGCAGGGGCATTCCTCGGCCAGGGGCTGCTGGAGTACAGCTGGCCCTCGTACCTGGACATGGGGACCGTAGACATGTCCTGCCACGCTGTCTCCGGGGTGAGGCGGCTACGGCAGCGTGCACTTCGAGATGTTGTGCTCGGTCGGCTGCGTGATCCACAAGGTGTTTCCCAGGCCACGGGCGAGCCCCGAGGCGCCGAGCACTTGCACCACCTCGGTGACCACACCGTTCGGCGTGATCTTCGCGAGCTGCCTGGTCCCGTAGTATTCGGTGAACCAGATGTTGCCGTCCGGGCCGGCGATCTGCCGCGCGGCCCTCGCCTTCGCGGAGGAGGACTACCGCCTCAACCGCCGCCCGTCGCCGCGCGATACGCGCTGGCTCGTTCTCCTCACCGCGTGATGCCCCAGTGACGTGGCGCTCCCGCGGTGTGTGTGAATCCCGGGCGCATCCGGATGGCCGCATCGCGGCGTAGGGCGCCGGAGAATCCGTGGTCGAACTCGGGCCACCGGCAGCGAAAGAACAGGTGAGGGCGGTGAGACACCGGCCCGTTTCGCTACCGGGAGAGGACCCATGACGCACGTTCACTGGCGCTGGTGTGTCGCCACCACCCAGCGGGAGCTCGATGACGCGGCTCGCATCCGCTGGGCTGTCTTTGGCGGAGAGATGGGATTGCTGTCCGAGCAATCGGCGGTGTCGCGGCGGGAGATGACCTGCATCGACACGCTCGACACCACGGTGCACCTGCTCGTCCATGCCGGTGACGAGCCGGTGGCGACCATGCGGGTGGCGCTGCCCAACGCGGAGGTGGCGGCGAACCTGGGCGCGGCGGTGGGGCTCGAGATGGCGCAGCGGGTGGACCTCTCGGGGTTGATCCGTCCGGGGAGGGTGTTCGCGGAGCCCTCCCGCTTCTGCGTGCTGCCGAAGTGGCGGCGCACGGAGGCCGTCACGTGGTTGCAGGCGGCCATGTACGCGGAGAGCCGGCGGCTCGGGGTGACACACTGGATCGCCTCCGCGAACCTGGAGACGGACTCCCCCGAGGACGCGCTGCTGTCGTGGCAGGTGGCGGCCAGCCGGGGATGGTTGAGCCCGCGCTGGCGGGTGGACGTGCCCGACCCGCGGCAGGCCCCGGTGCATCCCCGCCACCCCTTCTACACGCCGGAGGAGCGGGCGAGGGCGAAGCAGGGACTGATGGACGGGCTGCGGGTGCCCAGGCCGCCCTCGCTCTTCGCCAGGACGATGGGGGCGCGCTTCATCGCGGAGCCGCTCTACGACGCGTACTTCCAGTGGTTCACGCTGCCGCTCGTCATGGCCCTGGATGAGATCCCGGCGGACAGCCTGGCGCGCTTCCACGCGCTGGAGAACGGCGTGAGCCCCACCGCCTAGGCTCGGGGCGGTTCCTTCTTTCCCTCTCACCTTCAACACGCAGCAGCCGGGAGCCTGACGGAACCCGGACAGGAGACGTACGTGCAAACACAGACGGAGAACCAGGCGGAGACGCAGTGGGTGGCGGCGTTGGACGCGGAGGCGCGAGGGCTGGTGGCGGCGGTGGATGCGCAGCCCGACGCCAGCCGCCTCCTCGACGGCACCCTCGACCAGGCGGGCTACATCCACTACCTCATCCAGACGTATCACTACGCCCGCTGGAGCACGCCGATCCTCGCCGAGGCGGGCCACCGGCTGAAGCGGTTGGGACGGCACCCGGAGCTGGCGGAGCTGTTGATCCAGAAGGGGGAGGAGGAGCGGGGGCACGAGCGGTGGTTGCTGGCGGACCTGAAGAACCTGGGGTGCCCGGCGGCGCAGGTGGAGGCAGCGGCGCGGAGCCCGGCGGTGGATGCCTACACGGGGTGGAACTTCTTCACGTCGCGCGCGGGCGTGCCGGCGGCGGTGCTGGGGACCGCGTACGTGCTGGAGTACCTGTCGCAGACGCGGGCGGGCGTGTGGGCGGAGCGGCTGCGGGCGGTGGCCGCCATTCCCAACATCCACAAGTCGGTGACGTTCCTGCGCAACCATGGAGCGCTGGACGGGGACCACGTGGCGGAGATGGCGCGCATCCTGGGACGGCTGACGGACCCGGAGGAACAGGCGGCGATCCTCTTCTCGGCCCGGGTCGCACGCCTCGTCTACCCGTGCATCTTCCGTGAGGGCGGCGCCGCCAGCATCCCTCTCGCGAGGTAGAGACAGCCGCACGTCAGATGGGAGAGCCTCCCGTTCGAGCCCTGGCCTCCGGGAGGCGTCTTCCCTTGCATTCCACTGTCTCAGACAGGCTTGTTGAGACGGGCGGCCTGGTAGAAAAGGTCCGCGCGTCCATCGACGCCCAGCTTGGCGAGGAGGTTTCGCACGTGGGTCTTCACCGTGTGAAGGGACAGCTCGAGCTCACCGGCGATCTGCTCGTTGGTCCAGTTGCGGAGCAGGCACGCCGCGATGGTGACCTCGCGAGGGGTGAGCTTGCGCTTCATCTCCGCGGGGAGCGGGATGGAGATGGGAATCTCGTGCATCAGCAGGGCCCATTGCCGGGGGCCCTCGGGGGCGGGCAGTTCGATGAACCGGACCGTGCGGTAGCCATCGGCGTAGAGGGAGACCCAGAGGTTCTTGTCGAGCCGCGCATCGGGGGCCATGCGAACCAGGGCGTCCAGCCGCTCCTGGAGCGGGAGGGGGAGGCCGGAGGAGTGGAGCTCGGAAGGGGTAAACCACCGCTCCAGGAGGACGGCGGCGTGAGGAGAGCGCAGCACCTCGTGGTGGGGAGGCTCCACGACGAGGAAGGCGGTATCCGGGCGGCGGTAGAGCTCTTCGAGGAGATGGGCGCTGGTGGTGACGTCCTGGACGTCGCTGCAGTTGCGGACGGTGTTCACCAGGTGCGCGGTGAGGCTGGCGAGGACGGCGGCGTTCTGGCCGGAGTAGGCGCGTGGCCGGTTCCGGTAGAGCGCGAGGGCGCCGAAGGAGCCGGGGCGGATGGGGAGGAGCACGGCCATGATGTGCTCCATGCGCGGCTCCAGCTCCCGGCTGCGTTGGTAGATGAGGGTCCGTTCATACTCCTTGCGGGAGAGAAGCTCCGAATCGCGGATGACCGTCTGGGGCCGGGCGAAGATGGGAGGCCGGAGGAAGTCATGGTCGGCCAGGCCGGCATACTCATCGAGGATGGGGATGCGATGGCCCGGGACGAGCCATTGGAAGTGGAGCGAATGCGTGACCTCCATGAGGCACAGGGCCATGGAGTCGGCCTGCGCGAGCTCGAGGAGGTGCGGTCGAACGGCTTCGAGCGCCTGGGGGAGGGACAGCGAGCTGTTGAGGGCCGTGATAGCCCTGTCCCTGAGCATGAGTTCGTCGGCATTGAGATTCATTGCACTGAACATCCAGCCTCCCGGGTCAAGCCATCCTGCGGGGTTTTACGTAACGACCCCTCATCCATAGTCACGACCTGAAAACCTGTCCCTCACTCTTCAGAGGTATTGACCGGGCAGGGGCGCATGGCCCACATCCAGTCCTTCGTGGCCGTGGCCGTGGCCGAGGAGCGAAACGTGGGGCGCGCCGCACGCCGGCTCCACCCCACCCAGCCGCCGCTCAGCCGCCACCTCCTCGCGCTCGAGAGCAAGCTCGGCACCCGGCTGTTCGAGCGCACGCCGGGCGGCCTGCGCCTGCTGCCGGCGGGCGAGAAGAGAAGGCCCTCACTTCCGGACCATGAGCCCCGCCGCTTCACCCAGGAGCGTCTCGATGGAAGTTTTTCTCCTCGGGAGAGGTCTGCTCCGTCCGGTACCTTCCGATGCTCCGTGGCGCCTCGAAGCTGATGATCTCCCCTATCATGAGGGGCCTCATCCGTTGCTAATGACGCCCCAACTCCCTGTCCCAGATGTACAACTGCCGGGTCACCGCGTACTTGTCGGCGCTGGAGATATCCTCGAACTTCTCCGGGGGAAGCGTGCGCAGGCGCTCGCGCAGGAAGTCCGGGTCGCTGAGCGCCTCTCGGTGTTTGAGATCGGTGTTCACGTCCACCAGGAAAGGAATCACCCGGAGCACGGCC
>NZ_DBNGVP010000056.1:0-87625 GCF_057119385.1 Archangium sp.
GGTGCGAGATGGGCTTCCGCTCGCAGTGAGTCCATGAGCCGAAGAGCCGGATGCGGGAATTCCGCACGTCCGGATCCGTGGGGGGCCGGGGAGGTAACTCCCCGGTCTACCCGACCAAGTTCGTGAACATCGCGCCCGGAGGGCTCCCTCGTGACTTCCGGGCTCAGCGCCCGAAGGTGCCCAGGTTCAGCACCGTCACGCTCAGGCCCCAGTCGAAGTTCGTCCCGGGTCCCACTCGCGCCCAGGAGTTGAGCCGCCAGCAGTCGCACGAGGGGCTGAACGAGACGCTCAGCGTCTGGGAGAACAGCTCGGCCACATCGCAGCGCGCGGGATCCTTCCGCTGCACCTCGGCCGCGTAGCCCACGTTCAAGCCGAACGGCAGGCGTGTGTCGGCGCCCAGCAGCACGCGGTCGATGGGCTTGTTGGCGAACGCGGCCGCGCTCGAGCAGGACACCGCCGCACCCGGGATCGGCTCCCGCGGAGCGAGGGGCGGGGGCAGCAGCATGTCGATGGGCCGGCGCACCTGCTCCGAGCTCGCCAGGGCCCGCTCGTACCCGGCGTTCACGCTCAGCCTGGGATGGATGGTCCAACCGATCCTCGCCGACAGCTGGGTCAGCCGCTCTTCCGTCTCGGGGGTGAAGAGATCCAGCCGGCCCCGGGCCTCCGCCGACACCGGCCCCAGCACCGCCAGGATGCGCCCGGACGTCTCGCCCATCCGCCGCTCGAGGAAGTCCACGCCCTGCACCACGTCGAACCGTCCCAGCTCGCGGGTGCCGTGGGTCCCGACGCGGGCGAGCAGCTTCTGGCGCAGCGCCACCTGGGCCTGGAAGAACCCATTCCCGGGCACGGCGGCGTCCACCTCGTCGTAGATCTGCGGCGAGCCCTGGCCGAAGACATGCGGCACCGCGCGCACCTCCACCGAGGGCAGGATGCTGTGGCGGATCGCGTTGGCTCCCTCTCCGAACACCCGCGACAGCTCCGTGTCCATGTACGCGCCCACCATCCCGTATGCCCGGTGGTTCGTCTCCCGGGTCGCTTCGTAGAGGTAGAGGCTCTCGCGCACCGCCAGGTACGGGGTGAGCCGCAGCACGCCACCCAGGTCGAAGGTGGCGTTCACCCGTGGCATCACGTCCAGCCGGGTGCGGGCCTGACGCTCGCCCGGATCGAAACGGCCGTTGCCCTGGGTGCCATCCGCGTCCGCCAGGAGCGGCCAGTAGGTGCCGTCCGTGCCCTCGTCCCCGAGCAGCCCGTCGATCGGCGAGAGCCGGGACAGCTCCACCTCCACGCCGCCGGTGAGCGGACCGAACAGCGGTACCGTGGGCAGCGCGTACCGCAGCGTGGGCAGCTCCTGGAAGACGGGCGGGCGCGGGGCGTCGCCGAAGAGGGGATAGCCCCAGCGGATGTCCTGGCGGTAGGCGAGGGCGAGCCCCGCGTAGTCGTCCGCGCCCCGGTGGTACACCGTGGCCGTGGAGGGGACGTCATAGTACGAGCGGGCGAATCCGGAGTTGTTGGTGGTGTCCGCGAAGAGGAAGCCGTCCGAGAAGAGCTTCACGTCCGCCCGCGCGAAGAAGTCATTGCCGAGCTTCTGCCGGTGCTCCAGCAGGCCCCAGCCGCGCAGTCCCCGCCGTGGCGCGCCGGGCGCGAGCACGTTGTAGTTGAGGGGATCCCGCTCGGGCTTCAGGTCGTAGAGCAGCTGCATCCACAGCCGCCCCTCCATCGCGGGATTGCCGT
The DNA here is from genome assembly GCF_057119385.1 of Archangium sp. Lineage (NCBI taxonomy): Bacteria > Pseudomonadati > Myxococcota > Myxococcia > Myxococcales > Archangiaceae > Archangium > Archangium sp. The sequence goes on from NZ_DBNGVP010000056.1 coordinate 1,732, forward strand.
CGGGGTCGGCGAGGGGCACGTACCGGAGCTCGGTGGACAGGCGCGGACCCTTCACGCCGAGCGAGCCCCGGGTGGGATCCGCGGGCTCGGTGCCGAACGCGTACCCCGGCGAGAGCGTGAGATCGTAGCTCCGCCCGAGCGTGAGGAAGAGCGGCTCGTCCAGCTGGAATCCGCTCAGCCCCGAGCCCGTGATCTCGGGCAGCAGCAGGCCGCTCGCGCGCTGGGCCAGGGGCAGGTAGACCCATGGCAGCAGGAGCACGGGCACGCCGTACACGCGCACCGCGGGCAGGGTGAGGGTGGCGCTCTCGTCGGGCTTCACCGTCGCGCCGCTCGTGGAGATGCGCCAGGTGGGCGTGAGCACGTCGCAGTCACAGGGCGTGAAGGACGACTGCTCCAGCACGTACGTGCCATCCTCCTCGATGCGCAGGCCCCGGGTGGTGAAGGAGAAGGCGTTCTTGCCCACCTTGGCCAGTTGCTCGGCGGTCTCCTGGGCGGCGAGCTCCTCCGGGCTCACGTTCTCCTTCTGGACGAAGGCGGCGCCCTCGCCGTTGGCGTTCTCGGCCGTCAGGGTGCGCGTCCGGCGGTCCAGGGTGAGGTGCTCGGCGAAGCCGGCCAGGCCGCGCATCACCAGCAGCACGTTGCCGCGGGCCTCGGCCACCTGCGTGGTGTGGTTGTAGGAGATCTCATCGGCGCGGATGACCGACGTCCCCGAGCGCAGCACCGCGTTCTTCCGGGCGACGATGACGACCCCGGGTTCGGTCTCCACGCGCAGGTCGCCCTGGAGCTCCACCGTCTCTCCCAGGAGCTCCCCGGGCGAGGCGGGCACCGGGAGCTGCCCGGAGGCGGTGGTGAGGGCGAGGGTGAGGATCAGGCCAACCATGGGACCGCGCACTCAAGACCAACGCCGGTCCTTCGGCAATGGACTATCGCGGGCTCGGGCGCGGCCGGGCGCGGCTCACCCATTCGCACAGCTGTCGCAGACCCGCACGGCCTCGGCACTCTGCTCCACGTCCTGTTCACCGGGTTTCGTCGCGGGCTTCACGACGATCATCGTCTTGCTCGAACAACTGGAGCAGAAGATTCTTCCGCATTGACGGCAGTGGTGCTTGCGCGTGAACACGCCAAACGACGTCATGCACTTCGTACAGCGGGACACCTCGCTGTCCGGCTGCCAGACCGGGCGCTTCAGCCGGAGCGGTGGCGCTCCCTTCTTGGTGGGCACTGGCATTTCGACGGCACACTGCTTGAACTTGATGAGGGCCTTGGTGGAAGCACAGTCCGTCAGCGCCTGCTTGCTCTCGTTGGGAACCAACCCCAGCATCCGATGTCTCTCGTAGGAACAAAGCGAGACATAGCTCTCTGGATTGGAGCCCATTTTCTTGTCCGCGTAATACTGGGTGGTCTCCAGCTCGCACTGGATGAAGACCCCTCTCTTGTTTGGATCGAGAGCCAGATTGCGCGCCCGGCCACACTGGCCATAGGAGATCAGGATGTGCACGTCCAAGGGGCCGCTCTTCTTGAGCACCTCCTTCTCATGATCCTGGCAGATCTCGAGACCACACCGGAAGCCCTGCCATTGGAAACGGCCGCTCGCCGTACCTGCTTCGAACTCGTAGCCCTTCACATCCTCGGTGATCCCCGCCTTGTGCTTCTTGTCATAGCGGAGCACCTGGCCCCTGGACGCGATGAGGGCGCTCACGAAGAGCTTCTTCGACGTCGGGTCCACCCACTGCATCGAGCCGGCGACGAAGAGGACCTTCTGCGGGAGCTGATCCGCGATGGCTTGAACCTTGACGTGGTATGCATTGAAGTCATCCACGCCGTACGGCACGTCATGGAAGAACAGGTAGTCCGGCCCCACGAGCGCACACAGCTCCGAGCCGTCCCTGACGTGATTGAGCTGCGTCACCGCATGGGAGAGCAGCTCGAGCTTGTTCTTGAGGGACAACTTGAGGACGTCCGCGTTGGGCGGATTCCAAAGGATGACCTGCATGGCCATGGTCTACACCTCGGCGTGCGACGGGTTCCTCACTCCCGCCGACTCTATGCCACTTCACGAGGCGTTCTGTAACCCGATAGCGGAAAGACCCCGCGATTCCGCCTTTGGAGCGGCGCGAGCGGCGCTGGCCTACCGCAGGCAGGCGCGCACGGTCTCCGGGCTGAAGGGCTTCTCGATGCACCTCGGGCCGTGCTGATCCACGAACGCGATGGCACGTGGAGTGAAACCGCCCGCCGTCATGAAGACCATGCGCTCGAGCAGCTCCGGGTACTTCGAGGTGATCACCTCGTGCAGATCCATGCCCGTGAGCTCCGGCATCATGAGATCGCAGAAGATGACGTCATAGCCCGCGTCCTGCGCCAGCAGCTCCAGCGCGCGCCTGCCGCTGCCGGCCCGCTCCACGGTGTGCGACGGACCGATGGTCCGCACGAGCGCCTCGATGACCTCGGGCTCGTCGTCGATCACCAGCACGCGGCGGGCCTCCGGATCCCCGGGGCGCCGCACGCGCACCTCACCGGAGGCCTCGGGGGTCACCGCCTTGCCCGCCACCGGCAGCAGCACGCGGAACGTGCTCCCCCGGCCCGGCGTGCTCTCCACCTGGAGCTGGCCTCCCATGCTCGTGACGATCCCATGGCACACCGAGAGCCCCAGCCCCGTGCCCTCGCCAATGGGCTTCGTGGTGAAGAACGGCTCGAAGAGGCGGGGAAGGTTCTCCGCGGGAATGCCACACCCCGTGTCGCGCACCTCGATGGCCACCCACGACTCCTGGTGGGGCCGGATGGTGAGCGTCACCTGGTTGCTCGACACCGCCCCCTCGGGGAGCGCCTGCGTGGCGTTGAGCAGCAGGTTGAGGAACACCTGGCCCAGGCGCGACTCGTTGCCCACCACGGCGGGCACCGGCGTGTAGTCGCGCAGCAGCTGGGCGCGCAGGCGCAGCTGGTGCTCCGCCATGGACACGGCGAACTCCAACGCCTCCCGCACGTCCACCGTCCCCAGCGAGTCGAACTTGCTGCTGGCGAACGTGCGCAGATCCCGGACGATCCCCCGGATGCGCTCGGCGCCCTTGCGGGCCTGTTGCAGCGCGTCCTGCACCTCCTTCATCGCCTCGTCCAGCTCCCGCTCCGCCAGCTCCTCCAGCGCGAACGTCACGTTGGCCAGCACGTAGGAGAGTGGGTTGTTGATCTCGTGCCCCACGCCCGCCGCGAGCTGGCCCGCCGTGGCCAGCCGCTCGGCCTGGATGAGCGCGTTGCGCGTCAGATCCAGCTCGGCGGAGTGGCGGCGCACCTGCTCCTCGGCCTCCGTGCGGGCCTGGTGCTCTCGCGCGAGCAGCGCATCCCGCTCCTGCTCGGCGCGGTGCCGCCGGTTGATGTCCTCGATGACGGCGATGAAGTAGTCCGGGGTGCCATCCGGCTTGCGCACCAGGGACACCGTGAGGTTGACCCAGATGGTCTCCCCGGACTTGCGGAAGTAGCGCTTCTCCATCGAGTAGGTGGAGAGCTCTCCAGCGATCACCTGCTGGAGCTGCTGGAGATCCGCGGCCAGGTCATCCGGGTGGGTGATGTCCTGGAAGGACAGCTCCATCAGCTCGTGGTACGGGTAGCCGACGATGTCGCACAGCCGCGAGTTGACGCGCATCCACCGGCCATTCGTGCCCACGTGCGCGAGGCCCACGGCGGCCTGCTCGAAGGTGGCCTGGAAGTGGCGCAGCAATTCGTCGACGGTATCGGACGCCTGACCGCGGGAGGTGTCTGGCATGAGGGAGGAGGGCACGCTGTCCATGAGGGGGCTCAACGGGCTCCATTCTAGGACGAGACGCGGAGCCCGGAAGAGTGCCTCACGTTTTCCGGTACCCGCCGTGCATCTCTTTGAGCCCGGAGTATCAACACCGGTCGCTCCTCCGCGGCCCCCCGCCCGGACGCGCGCTCAGTCGAGCAGGTGCGGGTTGCGCAGGATGAGCAGCCCGGCCTGCACGGTGCTGGCGTAGTCGTTGCCGCGAGCGCGCTCCACCAGCAGTTGATTCGCAACCAAGGTTTTAGTTGGTGAGATCCAGAATGTCCCCCAATCGCCAATAGGGAGGGAGGGGGATTGCCCGATGCAGGAGGTCCGCTATCAGATTCATGGAAACCGGGAAGAGCGGGATCAGGTGAGCGGACGGATGGAGTGGCCCAACCACCCCTGGAGTGCCGGGAAGGGGGACCCGGCGAGTGAGCTGCGAGCCAGCCATCTGCTGTTGCAGGCGCTCACGGAGGTGCAGACGGAGTTCATCCAGGGGCGCGAGGTGCCGCAGCTCTTCGACAAGCTGCTGTCGGTGCTGTTGAAGCTGACGGGCAGCGAGTACGGCTTCATCGGCGAGGTGCTGCACACGCCGGAGGGCAAGCCCTACCTGCGCACCCACGCCATCACGAACATCGCGTGGACGGAGGAGCTGCGGGAGTTCTTCGCCCGGCAGGCGCCCCGGGGCATGGAGTTCACCAACCTCCAGACGCTCTTCGGGGCGGTGATGACGAGCGGCGAGCCGGTGGTGTCCAACGCTCCGGCGGTGGACTCGCGCCGGGGAGGGCTGCCCGAGGGCCATCCGCCGCTGCGCGGCTTCCTGGGGCTGCCGTTCCACTCGGCGACGGAGCTGGTGGGGATGGTGGGGATCGCCAACCGTCCGGGGGGCTACGACGAGGGGGTCATCGACTTCCTGCAGCCGTTGCTGGCCACGTGCTGCGCCATCCTCCAGGGGGTGCGCAGCGAGCGGCGGAGGCGCCAGGCGGAGGAGGAGCAGCGGCGCTCGGCGGAGAGCTTCCGGACGCTCATCGAGCGGAGCCCGGAGGCGATCCTCATCCATCGGGAGGGGGTGGTGGTGTTCGCCAATCCGGCGGCGGCGTGCCTGCTGGGCCATGCCTGCGGGAAGTCGCTGCGGGGGCGGCCCATCGCGGAGCTGGTGCAGCCGGGGTGCGAGGCCGGGCTCATCGAGCCGTCCCCGGTCAGCGCGCCCCACGAGGTGCTCTTCCGGCATCGCGAGGGCCGGCGGGTGTTGGGAGAGGTGGTGACACTGCCGCTGCTGTTCGACGGGCAGCTGGCCACGGTGTCCATCGCGCGCGACATCACCGAGCGCCGGCAGGTGCAGGAGAAGCTGCTGGCCACCGAGCGGATGGCGTCGCTGGGGACGCTGGCCGCGGGCGTGGCGCATGAGATCAACAACCCGCTGTCGTACATGCTGAGCAACCTGCGCTTCATGGAGGACGAGTTGTCGGCGATGGCCGGCTCGGGCGAGGGGCTCGCGGGGGAGCGGGGGCAGGAGGTGCGGGAGGCGCTGAAGGAGGCGCTGTCCGGCAGCCAGCGCGTGGTGGACATCGTGAAGGACCTGAAGACGTTCTCGCGGGGCAGCGACGAGCGGCGGGGGCCGGTGGACATCCAGTCGGTGCTGGACTTGTGCGGGAACATGGCGTGGAGCGAGATCCGGCACCGGGCTCGGCTGGTGAAGGACTACGGCGGAGTGCCACCGGTGCACGCCAACGAGTCACGGCTGGGACAGCTGTTCCTCAACCTGCTCATCAACGCGGCGCAGGCGATTCCGCACGGGGACAGCCGGGGGAACGAGATCCACGTCTCCACGAGGTACGAGGAGGAGCACGTGGTGGTGGCGGTGAGGGACACGGGGGTTGGGATTCCGGAGGAGAACCTGGGGAAGCTGTTCCATGCCTTCTTCACCACGAAGCCGGTGGGAGTGGGGACGGGGCTGGGGCTGTCCATCTGCCACGGCATCATCACCGAGCTGGGCGGGCGCATCGCGGTGAAGAGCGAGCCGGGGAAGGGGACCACGTTCCAGGTGTTCCTGCCGGTGGGCCAGCCGCCGGTACTCGAGTCCTGAGCCCTTGGCCGTGTCCATTTCCCCTCGCCGCGTCAATTTCCCCTCGCCGCGTCAATTTCCCCTCTCCCGAGGGGAGAGGGAGTATGGGTCACTCCCCCTCGCGAGGTTCGCGCCGGAGCACGGGCAGCACGCTGTGGTGCTCATCCGTCCAGAGGATCGGCGGTGGCCCGTCCTTCACCTCCAGGCGGTACACGCGGGCGGCCGTGCCAGTGAATGTAGGCCCCTGCGAGAAGCCCGCATCCGGCGCGAGAATCACCCACGTACTGCGCAGCCTGTCCCCCTGGCTCTTGTTGATGACGAGCGTCGCGTGCATGCCGGAGTCCCGGGCATGCGCGAGCGTGACGGGCAGCAGATCCAGGTGCGAGCTGCTGATGTGCAGCGCCAGCACGCCTCCGGGTGCCAGGTGCGCCCGATAGAGCGCCACGGCCTCGCGCGTGAGCAGGTGCATGGGGATGGCGTCCGAGCTGAAGACATCCAGCGCGAGCACATCGAACCCCCGAGCCTCGCCGCGCTCCAACTCCTGCTCCAGGGAGATACGAGCATCGCCCCGCACCACCTCCACCCGTGCGGGCGTGTCGCGCAGGTAGCTGAAGTAGCCGCCCTCGCCCTGGGCCAGCGAGATGACGGCCGGGTTGATCTCATAGAAGCGCACCGAGTCACCGGCCCGGGCGAGCGAGGCGCTCGTGCCCACGCCCAGTCCCAGCACCCCGATACGCAGAGCCGGTGATCCCGCCGCCTCGTGCAGCCGCCGTTGCTCGGCGATGGCCAGCCCCAGTCCACTGTCCGCCGTGAAGTAGGCCGTGGGTCTGCTCCGGCGCGAGGGCTCGATGAGCTGGAATCCGTGGGTGGTGGTGCCGTGCTTGAGCGCGAACAGATGCCGCTCCGGGTCTCCCACGCCGAGCTCCAGCACCTGCACCACGCCGAAGAAGTTGCGCACGGTGACGCGCACCTCGCGCCGGATGTCCAGCAGCGACACGCCCAGCCCCATCACCGCCGAGGCGAGCAGGAACACCCGGGCCAGCCGCCCCAGCCGCCCCAGCACCCCCTCGCCGGGTGAGGGCGACAGCAGGGGCACCAGCGCCACGATACAGCTCGCGGCGAGCGCCAGCGGGTACTCGCTGTACGTGTGGAAGACGTGCGGCGCCACCAGGCCCACGAACACCCCGCCGAGCACGCCGCCCGCGGACACCTGGAGGAAGAAGGCGCTCAGGTGACGAGGGGCCGGACGCAGGCGGTACAGCTCACCGTGGCACACCATGCAGCCGGCCAGCAGCGCGCCGCCGTACGCGAGGAGCTGGAAGGACAGCGGCCAGTGAGGCCCCTCGAAGAAGGCGCGCAGCACGCCGCCCACCGACACGATGAGCAGGGGCACCCACACCGAGCGGCGGTAGAACGCCTCGCGCTCGAAGGTGAGGATGAAGGTGAGGAGATACAGCCCCAGGGGCAGTACCCACAGGAAGGGCCCGGCCGCCACGTCCCGCGAGAGCTGATTCGTCGTGGCCAGCAGCAGCACCGACGCGCAGGCGCTCAGCCCGAGCCACGCCACCGAGTGCCACGGCCCCAGCCGCTGCGAGTCCTCGGGTGCACCCATGTCGCCCGAGGACTGCTCCGAGGCCTGCCCGGGAGCAGCGGCCTCCGCCCGCTTCCACACGTCCCACGCGCAGGAGGCGCACCCGGCCGTGAAGATCAGGAAACCCACGCCCCACGCCTGTCCCTGTGCCGAGCGGGACAGAGCGGGCTCGATGAGGAAGGGGTAGCCCAGCAGCGCGAGCAGCGAGCCGGCGTTGGACAGGGCGTAGAGCCGGTAGGGCGAGACCCCCGGCCGCGCGCGGCTGAACCAGGTCTGCAGCAGGGGCGCGGTGGTGGACAGCACGAAGAAGGGGAGCCCGAGCGAGACGGCCAGCATCGCCAGCAGCCGGCCGGTGAGCAGCGCCTCGGTGCCGGTGGAGCGCCACTCGGGCCCGGGGGCCACCGGAGAGCCCATCAGCACCGCGCGCACCCCGAGCGCTCCCACAGCGAGCACGAGCAGGCCCAGGTGCAACCGCACCTGCCGGCGCGGAGGGAGTCGCGTGGCGCTCGCGTGCGCGTAGGCGTAGCCCGCGAGGAGCGCGCCCTGGAAGAACAGCATGCACGCCGTCCACACGGCGGCCGTGCCGCCGAACCAGGGCAGCGCGTACCGGCCCGCCAACGGCTGGACACCGAACAGCAGGAAGGCACTGAGGAAGAGCGTGAAGGCGTAGCGGGCCATGACGGGGGCGCGAGGCTCAGGCGGCCCGGGCGGGCTGGTGCCGTTCGGCCTTCAGCCGGAGGCTCTTGGGGCCGCGGATGAGGAAGGCCTGGTTCCAGGGGATGGTGCCCTCCTGGCCCGGCGCGAACGACACGCGGCGCACCCGGCGGAAGAGCTCCTCGAACACCACCTTCGCCTCGAGCCGCGCCAGCGGAGCGCCCAGGCAGAAGTGGATGCCGTGGCCGAAGGAGATATGGCCCTGGGCCGCCTCCCGCGTGACGTCGAACCGATCCGGCTCGGGGAACCTGCGGGGATCCCGGTTGGCCGCCGCCAGCAGCAGCAGGACGCGCGAGCCCTTGGGAATGGCCTGGCCGGCGAGCTCCGTGTCCTCCGTCACCACCCGGACGAGGGACTGTGCCGGACTGTCGTAGCGCAGCATCTCCTCGACGGCGTTGGGGATGAGCGAGCCATCCGCCGCCAGCCGCTCCCACTCGGACGGGTGACGCAGCAGGGCCACCATGCCATTGCCGATCAGGTTGGTGGTGGTCTCGTTGCCGGCGACGAGCAGCAACCGGGTGAAGGCCATGATGTCCAGGGTGGAGAGGAAGCCGCCCTCGGCCTCGCTCGCCTCGATGAGCGCGCTGATGAGATCGTTGCGCGGCTCGCGGCGGCGCTGCTCGACGACGGCCTCCAGGTACGCGTGGAACTCCAGGAGGCTGTCCCTCAGCCGGGTGAGCTCTCCGGGCGCCCTCTGCGGGGAGATGGTGAGCAGGACGTCGTCCGACCAGCGCTTGAAGTCCAGGCGGCGCTCGGGCTCGACGCCGAGCATCTCGGCGATGACCACGACGGGCAGCGGCGCGGCCAGCTCGCGGATCAGCTCGAACTCCTCCCGGGCGAGCATGGCATCGAGCATCTCGCCGGAGAGCTCCCGGATGCGCGGCTCGAGCTCGGCCACGCGGCGCATGGTGAAGGCACGGCTCACCAGGTTGCGCAGGCGCGTGTGCAGGGGCGGAGCGGACGTGAGGAGGTTGTTCTCCGACATGAAGTGGCGGAGCACGTCCTCGCCGAGCTCCTTGGGCATCATCGCGCCGGGGCCCATCAGCTTCGAGGAGAACAGGGCCGGATTCTTGAGGACCGTGGCGATGTCCTCGTGATGGGTGAGGACGTAGCAGCCCCGCATCAGGGACGGGACGAACTGGACCGGGCCGGCTTCTCGCAGCGAGGCGTAGAACGGGTACGGATCGAGGGTGACCTCGGGGGAGAACTGGGGGGCGAGGGATGACATCGATGCTCCAGACAGAAGGTGCCTGGAGTATGCCGTGCCGGAGGGGCGCGTGCTCTCCTGTCTGGAGGGCCGGCGGGCTAGCGGCGTTCGGCACGCAGCCGGAGACTCAGGGGGCCCCGGACGATGAAGGTCTCGCTCCAGGCGATGGGGTCCTCCTGGCCGGGAGCGAACGAGACGCGGCGCACCCGGCGCAGCAGCTCCTCGAAGGCCACCTTCGCCTCGAGCCGCGCCAGCGGAGCGCCCAGGCAGAAGTGGACGCCGTGGCCGAAGGCGAGGTGCCCATGGGCATCCCGGGTGATGTCGAAGCGGTCCGGCTCGGGGAACCGGCGCGGGTCCCGGTTGGCGGCCGAGAGCAGGAGCATGATGCGCGAGCCCTTCGGGATGGGGTGGCCGGCGACCTCCGTGTCCTGGGTGGTCACCCGCAGGACGCTCTGGGCGGGCCCCTCGTAGCGCAGCATCTCCTCGATGGCGTTGGGGAGGAGCGAGGGGTCCGCCACCAACCGCTCCCACTCGGAGGGGTGTTGCAGCAGGGCCACCATGCCGTTGCCGATGAGGTTGGTGGTGGTCTCGTTGCCGGCGATGAGCAACAGCCGGACGAAGTCGATGAGCTCCAGGGTGGAGAGGAAGCCGCCCTCGGCCTCGCTCGCCTCGACGAGGGCGCCGATGAGATCATCGCGGGGCTCGCGGCGGCGGCGCTCGATGGCGGCCTCCAGGTAGGCCTGGAGCTCGCGGATGCTGTGACCCAGCTGGCTCTTGTCCCGGATGGTGAAGGAGGCGGCCTGGATGATGGCATCGGACCAGCGCTTGAAGTCCTGGCGGTGCTCGGGCTCGATGCCGAGCAGCTCGGCGATGACGGTGACGGGCAGGGGCGCGGCCAGGTCCGCCATCAGCTCGAACTCCTCGCGGGCGAGCATGGCGTCGAGCAGCCCGCGGGTGATCTCCCGGAGGTGGGGCTCGAGCCCGGCCACGCGGCGGGGCGTGAAGGCGCGGCTGACGAGGGTGCGCAGGCGCGTGTGCTCGGGCGGATCCGAGGAGATGAGGTTGTGCTCGACGCGGAAGTAGCGGAGCACCTCCTCGCCGAGCTCGGGGGGCATGACCTGCTCGAAGCCCATGACGCGGGAGGAGAACACGGTGGTGTTCTTGAGGATGGCGCCGATGTGCGCATGGCGCGTGACGACGTAGGCGCCCATGAAGGCCTCCACCTTCTGGACCGGAGTGGCCTCGCGCAGGGCGGCGAAGAAGGGATGGGGGTTGGAGAGCAGCTCGGCCATCGGCGGGAGGGAGGGGGCCTGCATCGGGCGCTCCGGTGGAGAGGGGCAGCCTGGGCTGCCCGGGTGATGGAGGACCATGAGTCTCCGCCGCCGCCTCGACAGGCCGTTCCGCCGCCGGATTGGATTGCTCTGCCCGTCACACTTCCTAAGAGGTATCCTGTACGGCCTGTCTGGCAGGCGACTCCAGGGTGGTCGGCCATCCCGGTACCATGACGCTGACGGCTACCCGTGAGGTGAGGGGCGGCGGGCATACACCGGGTGCCGGACCTTCGCCTTTGTGAATGCCGGACACTCGGGGGCCGAGACGCCGAGGGCATCTGTTCGGATGTTGGGTTGACTCGCTCCACGGCAGGCAGCAGCCTTGCGCCATGGCTCACGATTGGACCTCACTGATCCACGATGCCGTGGTCGGTGCCGTGGACGACCCCTATGTTCGCCTGCTCAAGGAGCGATTGCGTGCAGGAAGCGAGGTCGTCCGCATCCAGCTGGCGGACTCCGAGCGGGGTCCTGAGTACGTGCTCATCCTCTCGCTCCACCGGCAACTCTCCGAGATGCGCATCCCGCACTCGGACGCCTTCACGAACTGGTCCCTCGATGCGGGGGCGAGGCTGGCGGACGAGGAACAGGAGATGCGCCGGTTCGAGCTGCTTCTCCACCAGCGCTTCGCTCCGCTCCGGGATGAGCTGGACGCGAGCACCTTCGATGCGCTGCTCGTCCAATATGTGCGAACGCTCGGCCCTTCGCGTGCTTCCTCCTTGGTGCAGAAGCTGCGGACTCCGCAGTATGCGGCACAGGAGGGCAGGGCAAAGCAGCGAGCCATGCAGCGTATCGAGGACGTACTGGTGGAGCTGGCCCGGGCGCTGGGGCGTTCACTCCGGTATGACGAAGCCGCGACGAGCCGGATCTTGGACGGAGCGCTTGCTCAGTGGATGAGCCGGCACCTCACAACCGAGACCCAGGAAGAGAGCTTCCCGGGATAGGGGCTCACCAGGCGAGTACCTGGTTCATGAACCACTGGAAGCTGGGCCGGAGGGAAAGCCGGGAGAGGGCGTCCGGTTGCATGAGGGCCTCGAGCGCGAGGCGCTGCTGCTCCCGGCTGGATGGCAGGGGTTTGCCGAAGAAGTCCTTCTTGAGCACGCTGCGGGCATAGCGCTGCTCGGGGGATGGCTCGGTGAACGGATGCGCCTTGATGATGAGGAGCCAGGTTTCCAGCGTCTGGATCGGGACGACCACGCACGAGCGGTAGCCAGGATCCCGCCACCCCTGGGGAATCGTATCGAGCAGCCAGCACACGCGGCATCCGTCTGGATCCGCGACATGCTCGGCGACCTGATGGCTCGGGTGGTGGGGAAGTCCCTTGCGGCTCCCCCCATCATTGTCGATGGCGATGAGTGCGTGCCGGACACCCTCCTGTGCGGCCCTTTCGAGATAAAGCCCGGCCTGCTTGCGGACGTGCTTGCACCCGTTGAACTCGATCTCGCTCTTCCACGCCTGTACCGGGGTGTCGAGTATCCGCTCGAGCAGGCAGCGGTAGAGCTCGCCGTCATAGGCGTGGAACTCGCTGGCAATCGCGACCGTGAGCACGGCGTGGTCCTCAGAATGCGGCGCTGAACGCGCCCGTTTCGAGCAGATCTCCTGGCGGCGTCTGCTGGAGCAACTCGAGGAGTTCCGGGACGTCGGACAGGCGCTTCACCCGGGTTCCAGTCTCCGAGCGGCGGAAGAGGAGGATGGCCTCGGGCTCATCGCGGAAGGCGTTGAGGAGGACGGTCGAGTGAGTGGCGATGACGAACTGGCACTTCCGCTCCCGGACGATGTCCTTGAGCAGGTCCACGAGTTCCCGGAGGCGCTTGGGATGGATGGACTGTTCCGGCTCTTCGATGAAGAAGAGCTGTCCTTCCTCGGCGCTGATTGCGTGCATGGCGAGGGCGGTGAATGCGAGCACGCCGTCGGAGACGTGCTCCGAGTCGAACTGCTGCCCGTCCTTCTGGTTGAACCACAAGCGCTGGTGGCCAGGGGTCGGGGCCGGGCGCACGAAGACATTCCGGATTTCTGGAAGGCATCGGGCCAGGAACTGCTCCAATGCCACTGCCTTCTCCGGCATGGCCCCTCGCCAGAGTCCCAGGACGGCGGCGAGCCCGCGACCATCAGGGCCAAGCACGGGCTGCGGAATCACCTCGGAATCTGCTCGAAGCGAGGACAGCGAGAGCTTGATCATTCTGGCAGATGCCAGGCTGCGCCAGATCTCAAGGAACCCATTTAGCAATCCTATGGGTAATCCCCCGGAGCTGGCCCATTGGCGAATCATCAATGATTGGGGGTTGAGACCCGTGCGTACGGTCTCGTCGCCGAGGTTCGCCACTGCGCTTTGCCGAAAGAAGCTCTTCTCTACATCCTCGCTCTTGAGGTCTTCGTCACGAATACGCCACCCCAAAGGGGTGGAATCAAACCTCATGGAATAACTTCCATCGAGCGTGCTCCAGCCAATCGTGCAGCTAGCCCCTTGAAAAGGCGGACGGTGGAGGAGGAACTCCGCGCCCCCCTCTTGGCGAAGAGCTTCAGGCAGATCCGCAACGGTGCTGTTTGAGATTAACCGCCCCACGCTCATGAAGTTCGACTTGCCCGAGTTGTTCGGTCCCACGAGCACGGTGATGGGCTCGAGCGGGATGGTTTGAAGCTCGCCGAAGCTCTTGAAGTTCTGGAGCGAGATCGACTGGATCATGGAGCCCAGCGTAACCCGGGGCCACGGACCCGGCCACATTCGAGTCGGGTCGATGACCCGACTCCAGAGGTTCGCAAGAGGCAGGTGACGGGGACCGGCCAGCCGGTGGACCCCGGCTTCCACCGGGTGCCGGACACCCGGGGTTGTGAGTGCCGGACACTCGGGGGCCAAAAGCCGTGCTTCCCCCCGAGAGAAGCCGTGTATACGGTGGGCCACCTATGCCGAAGGCACCCGCGAACTCCGCCGTGCGCAAGGCGGATCCCGTCCTGCAATCCCTCTTCGACGTCCAGGAGGCCACGCTGCCCAACGGCCTCCGCGTCCGTCTCCTGGCCAACCACGACACGCCCGTGGTGAGCCTCTACACCTTCTTCCAGGTGGGCAGCCGCAACGAGCGCCCTGGCATCACCGGCATCAGCCACCTGTTCGAGCACATGATGTTCAACGGGGCCAAGAAGTACGGGCCCAAGAAGTTCGACCAGGTGCTCGAGTCGAACGGCGGCCGCTCCAACGCGTACACGTCCACGGACATGACCGTGTACTACGAGGACTTCGCCTCGGACGCGCTGGAGACGGTGTTGGACCTGGAGTCGGACCGGATGCGCTCGCTGCGCATCGACGACGACGCCCTGGAGAGCGAGCGCCAGGTGGTGATGGAGGAGCGCCGCGTCCGCGTGGACAACGACATCACCGGCACCATGGACGAGGAGCTGGGTACGCTCATCTGGAAGGCCCACGCGTACCGCTGGCCGGTCATCGGGTGGGAGAAGGACATCGCGAACATCACCCGCAAGGACTGCGAGGACTACTTCCGCACGTACTACGCGCCCAACAACGCGGTGCTCTACATCTGCGGGGACATCGACCCGAAGAAGACGCTGGCGCTGGTGCGCCGCTACTACGGGGACATCCCCAAGGGCCCCTCGCCCGTGCCCGTGCTCAACGCCGAGCCCGTGCAGAAGGGCGAGCGCCGCGCCGAGGTGCGCCACCCCGCCCAGTCCCCGGCCCTCATGCTCGCCTGGCACGGCCCGGCGGCGCGGGACGAGGACACGCTCGTGCTGGACATCATCCAGTACGCGCTGACGAAGGGCGAGGGCAGCCGGCTGGTGAAGAAGCTCGTCTACGAGACGCAGCTGGCCGTGTCGGTGATGGTGGACTGGGGCTGGCGGGTGGACCCGGGTGCCATCATCGTCTACCTGGAGCTCAAGCAGGACTCGGATCCGCGCAAGGTGGAGGAGGCCCTGTACGCCGAGCTGGCGCGCGTGGCCACCGAGGGCCTGACGGAGCGCGAGCTGCAGAAGGCGAAGAACAACCTGCGGGCGGATCACCTGCGGGAGCTGGCGACGAACAGCGGGCGGGCGCACGCCATGGGCCACTACGAGGTGCTGCTGGGCTCGTGGAGGGACGGGCTGACGCTGCCCTCGGTGTACGCGGCCGCCACGAACGAGCGGGTGAAGGCGGTGGCGGCGAAGTACTTCTCGCCCGAGCGCCGCTCGGTGGTGACGCTCATCCCCACCCCGGACAAAACCACGGACGAAGCCGCGGACGGAGCCGCTGACGGAAAGGACGCCGAGTAGATGGCCACCCGAGCCACGAAGAAGACGGTGAAGAAGGCGGCGGCGAAGGCCGTGAAGGCCGTGAAGAAGGTGGTGCGCAAGGAGGAGTCCGCGCCAGCCGCCGTGAAGCTGCCCGCGCTGCACGAGAGCACCACGTCCAGTGGGCTGAAGGTGCTGGCCGCCCAGCGCGGCGTGCTGCCGCTGGTGGCGGTGCGGCTGGTTCTCCGCGCGGGCAGCTCGGTGGATCCGGCGGACAAGCACGGCCTGTCGGACTTCACCGCGCGGCTGCTGCGCCGGGGCACGGCGAAGATGAGCGCGGACGAGCTCGACGAGACGATCGAGTTCGTGGGCGCGAGCTTCTCGGTGGGGAGCAGCGAGGACGTGCTGTCGCTCTTCGTCGCGACGCCCGCGGAGCACTTCCCGGAGATGCTGTCGGTGCTGGGGCAGCTGGTGCGCGAGCCCTCCTTCCCGGAGCGCGAGGTGGAGCTGGCGCGCGAGCGGGCGCTGGCGGGCTTCGTGAACGATCTGGACGATCCGTCGGTGGTGGCGGACCGGGCCTTCGTCCGGGCGCTGTGGGGAGACCACCCGTACGGGCACGACGTGGGGGGCAGCAAGGCGCACGTGCGCACCTTCACGCGGGAAGACCTGGTGCGCTTCCACCGCGAGCGGATGGGCCCTCGGGTGGCGCTGCTGTCGGTGGTGGGAGCGGTGAGCCCGGACGTGGTGGCACGGGAGGCGGAGAAGGCCTTCGCGGGCTGGGAGGGCGGACCGGAGGCGCCGGTGGAGCTGCCGCCGGCCGACATGAAGACGTCGGGCCGGATCATCCTGGTGGACAAGCCGGAGCAGACGCAGACGCAGGTGCGCATCGGCGGGCCGGGCTTCCGGGTGGGACATGCGGACTACTTCCCGGCGGCGGCGATGAACAACGTGCTGGGAGGCGGGTTCACCTCGCGGCTGGTGAACGAGATACGCGTGGAGCGCGGCCTGACGTACGGCATCCACAGCTACTTCGAGATGATGAACGCGGGAGGCGTGTTCGGCATCTCCACGTTCACCCAGACGGACAAGACGCGGGAGATGATCGACGTCACGCTCGCCGAGGTGGCGAAGGTGCGCGCGAAGGGCATCACCCCGGCGGAGCTGAAGAAGGCGCAGCGCTACCTGGCGGGGCTGTACCCGCTGCGGACGGAGACGAACGAGTCGGTGGCGTCGGTGATCAGCGACATCCGGGTGCACGGGCTCGGGGACGACTGGGTGGAGAAGTTCCGGGAGCGGCTGATGGAGGTGAAGCCGAAGCAGACGCTGGAGGTGGCGGGGAAGTACCTGTTCTCGCAGCCGCCGCTGATCGTGCTGGTGGGCAAGGCGTCGGAAGTGAAGAAGCAGCTGACGGGGCTGGGGCCGGTGACGGTGGTACCGGCCTCGGATTACGAGTGAGCGGGGTCCGCGTTCTCTTCGAGGGCGCGGGGCTGCTCGCGGTGGACAAGCCCGCGGGGATGCTGGTCATCCCCGGGCGTGGTGAGGGCGGAGGCCCGTCGCTGCGCGAGGTGCTGGAGGAGCAGCTGAAGCGGAAGGTGTACGTGGTGCACCGGTTGGATCGGGACACCTCGGGGGTGATGGTGTTCGCGCTGGAGCCCGGGGTGCACCGGACGCTGTCGATGGCGTTCGAGTCCGGGAAGGTGCGCAAGCGTTACCTGGCATTGGTGGAGGGGAGGGTGGAGGCGCCGCGGGTGGTGGACGCGGCGCTGGTGCCGGCGCGCAAGGGGCGGATGCGGGTGGCGAGGCCGGGCGAGGAGGGGAAGCCCTCGAGGACTCGGGTGAGGCCGGTGGAGGTGTTCACGGCGGCCTCGCTGGTGGAAGCCGAGCCGATGACGGGGCGGACACATCAAATCCGCGTGCACCTGTTGTCGGAGGGGCACCCGCTGCTGGTGGATCACCAGTACGGGCGGGACGAGCCGCTGAAGGCGAAGGACGTGGGAGGGGAAGGGGAGGAGGTCGTGCTGGCGCGCACGCCGTTACACGCGGCGAGACTGGAGTGGCCGGCACTGCCAGGAGTGGAGGCGAGGGCGCTGGAGTCCCCGCTGCCCGAGGACATGGCGAGGACCGTGGAGCTGCTGCGCAAAGCCCCCTCTCCCTCTGGGAGAGGGTTGGGGTGAGGGTCGTGCCGGAACTCGCGCGGTGCGCTCTCAGGGAAACCCCGCCTTATCGGTGGGGGCCCGGAAGCAGAGGCGGGCCTCTCCACAGACGTGCGGGTGCACCTGGTTGTCATCGGGCCCGACGCTCTCGCCCGTCGCGACGCACCAGAACGTCGCGGTCGAGACGTAGCCCGTCTCCCAAGCCACCGCCGAGTCGTACCGGACGCCCGGCGTTCCCTTCGAGCGCATCCGCCGGCAGACGCACGGCGGTTTCTGTCCGTGGCTCGAGTCCATGCGCTCCCTCAGGCCGCCGCCGCGGCGAGCACCGTTCTCCGCACCACCGCCTCGAGGACCGGCACCTTGTAGGCGTTCTTCGACAGGGGCGTCGCGCCATTCACGGCCGCCTTCGCCACCTGCCGCGCGAGCTCCTCGTTGAGCGTCTTCCCCACGAGGAGCTTCTCCGCTTCCGCCGCGCGCCGGGGCGTGGGCGCCACCCAGCCCATGGCGATCGCCGCCTGCCGGACGACCCGTCCATCCATCCGCAGCACCACCGCGACGTCGCAGAGGGGCCAGTCGTAGCTCTCCCGCTCGCCCTGCTTGTGGTACGCCGACTTCGTTCCCGCAGCCGGGGGCGGGATGCGCACGCGCGTCAACAGCTCGTTGGGCGCGATGACCGTGTCCGTCGAGCGCTTCATGTCCGGAGGCAGCAGGAACTCGGACACGGGCACCACCCGCGTCTTGCCCCCGGGACCGGTCAGCTCCACCGAGGCCCCGTACGCCACCAGCGCCGTGGCCGGGGTGGAGGCATGCACCATCACCGTGCGCTGGTTGTCGAAGATGGCGTGGTACTGGTTCTCCCCCTCGCGCACCCGCTCGACGTCATCGCCACCGGCCTGGTGGAAATGGTCGTACCGGAAGTACCAGCAGCGGGGCCGCTGGAGCAGGTTCCCTCCCATGGTGGCGGCGTTGCGGACCTGGGGTGTCGCGGCATGTTCCGCCGCGTCCGCGAGCGCCACGAAGCGCTTGCGCACCTCGGGCTCCCGCGACACCCGGGCCAGGGTCACCAGGGCGCCCAACTCCAGGCCCTGCTTCGCGTCGAAGCGCACCCCGTCCAGTCCCTTGATGGTCTTGATGTTGACCACCCGCCGGGGCGCCATCACGCCGTTCTTCATCAAGTCCAGCAGATCCATCCCGCCGGCCTTGGCGACCACGCGCTGGCGCTCGCTGCCTTCCCCCAGCAGCGACACGGCGTGTTCCACGGATTCAGCATCCACCCACTCGAAGCTCTGCATGCATCCTCCGATTCGTGTCAGCCGCGCAGCGCCGCGAGCACGTTCGCGGGCGTCATCGGGAGCGTGCGGATGCGCTTGCCCGTCGCGTTGTAGAAGGCATTGGCCACCGCCGCCGCCGTCGCCACGTTGGCGGGCTCGGCGACTCCCCGGGCATCCGTCGAGGACTGCGCCCCGAGCTGCTCGAGCAGGATGACCTCGATCTTCGGCGTCTCGCGCGAGCCGACGATCTTGTACTGGTCCATGTTGGCGTTGAGCTGCTGGCCGCTCCCGGGGTCCAGGTGCCGCTCCTCGTAGAGGGCGTAGCTCACGCCCTGGATCACGCCTCCGTAGATCTGGCTCTCGGTGAGCTTGGGGTTGATGGGGCGCCCGCAGTCATGCACCGCGACCACCCGCTCCACCTTGACGATGCCCGTCTCCGTGTCGACCGCGACCTCGGCGAACTGCACGCCTCCAATGCCGTGCCGGCTCAGGCCCATGTCGGGGGTCTTGAACACGTACCCCTCGTAGTCGTCCCGGCGCTCGGCGCGGTGGGAGATCTCCTCGAACCCGGCCTTCTTGACCGCCTCGCGGAAGGGCATGGCCGTCGCGGTCTTGCCCTTCACCATCACCTTGCCGTCGGCGAAGACGATGTCGTCCGCGTTCGCCTTGAAGACGGGGGCGAGCCGCGAGGCCAGCTCCCGGGCACAGCGGTACGCGGCGTTGCGCGCGGCCGGAGTCAGCGAGCTGGTGACGCGGCTGCCACCCGAGGCGGGCCCCATCGGATAACGGGAGTCTCCGATATGGGAGCCGATGTCCTCGGCGCGCAGGCCGAACTCCTCGGCCACCACCTGCGCCAGGATGGTCCGCGTCCCCGTCCCGATGTCCTGCGTGCTGCTGAAGGCCTCGACGGAGCCATCTCCCGAGACACGCACCTCGCACGCGGAGCTCGGCTGGACCAGGTAGAGCCACTGGGACTGGGCGAAGCCGATTCCCCGCTTGATGGGTCCCTTGTCCGCGCCCGCGGGCCGCCGCTTGTTCCAGCCGGCCCGCTCGGCGCCGATCTTGCGCTCGTGGGCTCGGGCCAGGCAGTCATCCGTGCCCGAGATGTCGATCTTCCCGCGCAGCGCGAGCGGATCCATGCCGATCTTCTCGGCCAGCTCGTCGATGGTCTGCTCCAGCGCGAAGATGCCCTGGACCTGACCGGGTGCGCGGAAGGCGGCGCAGGGACCGGCGTTGGTGAAGACGTCGTACTGCTCCACCGTCACGTTGGGGCACTCGTAGAGCGTGGAGTGGCAGAAGCCGACGCCCGCGCCGCCGGCCACGCCTCCGGTGCCGTAGGCCTGGACCTGGAGCGCCATGAGCGAGCCATCGCGCTTCGCGCCCAGCTTGAGCCGCTGGAGGCTGTTGGGACGGTTGCCGCCCGACACGTGCTCCTCGCGGCGATCCAGCATCATCCGCACCGGCGCTCCGGCCTTGCGCGACAGGTGGATGGCGAGCAGCCCGTAGTTGCCGATGCCGTACTTCGCCCCGAAGCCGCCGCCGGTGAAGTCGCTGATCACCCGGACCTTGCTCTTGGGCAGATCGAACATCTCGGCGGCGTCCTCGCGGACGCTCGTGACGAACTGGGTGGAGGCGTAGAGCGTGAGCCCCTCGTCCTTCCAATCGGCGACGAGCCCGTGCGGCTCCATGGGCACGTGGGTCTGCACCTGGGTGCGGTACTCGGCCTCGATGACGACGTCGGACTCGCCGAGCCCCTTGGTGACGTCGCCGCGCGGGCCCACGCCCCGGGGCTTCGTGTCGGGACCGCGCACGTTGCCCTTCTGGGGCAGGCCCGGGGGCGCGCCTCCGCCTCCCGCGGTCGCCGGCTGCTCGGTGGGGCCGGGGAAGACGCGCGGGGCGTTGTCCTTCATCGCCGCCTCGAGCTCGGAGACGTGGGGGAGGGGCTCGTACTCCACCTTGATCAGCTTCACCGCGGCCTCGGCGGCGCGGGGCGAGTCGGCCGCGATCGCCGCGATGGGCTGGCCGGCGTAGCGGACGGTGGGGTAGCGGTTGCCCTGATCCGCCTTGGGGTCACGCAGCTGCGCGGACGCGAGGATGCGCTCCAGGACGTGGATGGCCCGGACGCCCGGGTAGCGCTCGGCCGCCGAGGTGTCGATGGACTTGACGCGCGCATGGGGCAGCGGCGCGGCGACCCATTTGGCCCAGAGCATTCCGGGGAGCTGGACGTCGAAGGTGTAGCGGGCCTTGCCGGTGACCTTCTCGATTCCATCCAGCCGCGATACCGGCTTGCCGATGGACTTGAGCTTCGCGTTCTCGGGCAGGGGAGGGGGCTCGTCCTCGGGAACCCGGCGGGTGACCTCCTCGAGGTTCGCGCCGACGATTCCATACGGCAGGGCCTGCTGCCGCGAGGGCCCCGGGTTGGGCTGCGGGGGACCTCCTGCTTGTTGCCGCGGCTGTCCGCCATGGGGCTTGTTGGAGGCCCGGGGATCCGAGGTGTCCTTGACGTCTTGCATCAGCTGTTCCCCTTTGCCTTTCCGCCTCCCTGGGCCGCGGCCAGGGTCGCCTTGAAGACGTTGGGATAGGTGCCGCAGCGGCACAGATGACCACTGACCGCCTGCTTCACGTCGTCGAGGGTGCACTTGGGATTGCGCTCGACGAGGGCGGCGCAGCTCATCACCATGCCGGGCGTGCAGAAGCCGCACTGCATGGCGTCGTTCTCCACGAAGGCGCGCTGCACCGGGTGGAGCTCCTCACCCTTGGCGAGCCCCTCGATGGTGGTGACCTTGCGGCCCCGGGCGTCGAAGGCGAGCGTCATGCAGCTGGCGGCGACCTCGCCATCGAGCCAGACCGTGCAGGCCGAGCAGGCGCCACGGTCGCAGCCGATCTTCGTCCCCGTCATGCCGAGCTGGTGGCGCAGGAGCTCGGCGAGCGTCGTGGCGGGATCGGCCTGGACGGTGACGGTGCGGCCGTTGATGGACAGGGACAGGGGAGCCGGCTCCGGGCCCAGCACTGGCGGAGCATCGGCCGCTTGCGCGGCGGACGGGGCCAGGGTGGCGCTCAGGGCGGAGGCACCCGCGCCTTTGAAGAAAGCGCGGCGGCTGAGCTTGGGAAGCAGCGGGTTGTTGGGGACGGAGTCATCATCGGGTGGGGCCAATGTCGAACGCTCCTCTCGCCGGGCAAGCTACAGGAGCCATCCGATGACGGCCCATCAGGATGTCTAGGGTTGGGCCGCGAGCATTGTCTCGTCAACAGATGGGAGGCGATGGGCCTCCCGGACGGTTGTGCACTGGTCGGGGATGGGCAACCGGTCAGGCGTGGAGCGTGCGGCCGAACAGCTCGAGCAGCTTGCTCCAGTGCCGTTCGGCGGCGTCCTTGTCGTAGACGGCCGAGCCCTCCACCGCGAAGCCGTGGCGTGCGCCGGTGTAGAGCTCGGACTGCGCCTTGACGCCGGACTCCTTCAATGCGGCCTCGAGGCGCGCGATGGCCTCGGCCGGCATGGAGCCATCCTGGTCCGCGTGGGCGAAGTAGAGCTCGCCCTTCACCTTGCCCACGACGCGGTGGGGGCTGTCGGGTGAGTCCGTGGCGAGGCGTCCGCCATGGAAGGAGGCCGCCGCGGCGATCCGATCCGGGAAGGCGGCCGCCATGTGCACCGCGATGGCGCCGCTCATGCAGTAGCCGACCACGCCCACCCGTTGGCCCTTCACCTGGGGTTGCGCGGCGAGGAAGTCGAGCTCGGCGGTGGCGTCGGTGATGACCCGCTCGGGCGTCAGCGTCGCGACGAGGCCCAGGATGCGCTTGCGGAAGGCCTCGTCCGCGAAGGAGCCCTCCATGTTGGGGAGCGGCGCGCGTCCTTCGCGGTAGTAGACGTTTGGCAGCAGGACGACGTAGCCCGCCTTCGCCAGGCGGCGCCCCATGGCCTCGAACACCGGCCGAATGCCCATGGCATCCGTGAGCAGGATGACCCCGGGCCCCGGCTTCTGGTTCTCCGGGTGGAACAGCTTCGCGTCCATCGTGCCTTCACGGGTCTTGATGTCGACGTCTTGCATGAACCCTGCGCCTCCGTGGTTGGGTCGCATGGCTCTAATTCATCGGGCGCGCCTTTCCACGCGGAAAACCCACGGAACATGGCGCGGGCAACAGTCGAGGATCAGCGGCCGTCCGATGGATTGTGAGCGTGCACTCCCGACAGTACAACAGCGACCCGCCAGCCCCAGGTAGACTTCGCGGCCCATGCGAACGACACGAACACTCTGTGGTTCGAGGCCCGCGGAGTGACCGACATTCATCAGTACACCCTCCTCATCCCCGAGCATGTCCACATCCGCATCCACAGCCGAGGGCCCAAGGGGGGGATGTGGAACCAGGCCTGGAAGGATTTCAAGGAGGCTCGCCCCAACGCCTCATCCGAGGCCATCTACCGCCATGCTGGAGAGCTCATCTTCCGATTCGAGCTGACGGGCCCCGTCGTTCCGTATGCGCGCGGGGGCAGGTGACGAGATGACGAAGTTCTACCGGATCCGAGCACCCAGAAACTCCCGGTACACCGGCAGCCTCAGTGCCAGACACAAATGGGGCAGCCTGCCTGGGCTTCGCTGCCCTGAATGTGGAGCCACATGGGCCGGGGGGATGACCGGGTATCCAGGCGTGGATCTGTCCTCTCTTCCCGAACGCGGTGCGTACGAGAAGCCCCGGCCGGAGCCCTTCGACGAGTTCGTGCGTTTGCGTGAGCTGGTGCGGCCTCTCGTGCCACCTGGCGCCCAGTTGCTCCCAGGCGCGAAGTTCGGCCCGCTGGTGGGCACCGCCACCGGTGGCTTCAGCCCGTTGTTCTTCCACTACGTCGAGATGCCGCTGGCTCACCGCGAAGCGCTGGAGAGATTGCAGGCCGAGGGGGTACGCGGTCTTCACGGTTTCCCGACGGAGTTGCGCTTCCGCCAGAAGAACCACCCGGAGTTGTTGGAGCTGCAAGTCCTGCCTCACGGCCGGTTGCATCCGGAGTGCACACCGCCGGATCGGCGCCCTCCATGCCCCAAATGTGGCTGGGATGATTACGCCTTCCCTGAGGAGCCCATCCTGGATGCGGCATCACTGCCCGTGCACACGGACCTGTTCCGGCTGAGCGACTTCGAAACCGTCTTCATCGCCACCGAACGCCTCGTGGAGGCCGTGCGGCGCCTGGACCTGGAAGAGGTCGATATTCGCGAGGTTCCGGTGCGCTGACCCGAAGCGGATGCGTTTGTTGCCCGAGGCCCGCAGCGGGGATAGGGATGCGGTTCTCATGTCTCTGACCGCGGAGCTACTCGATGCCGTCCGGGAGGAAGCGCGCCCGGACACCTGGTCCGCCGGTATGGGCCTGGCCCGCGCCGGTGCCGTCTCGGTTCAGTCCGTCGGAGAGGAAGAGGCCGTACTGCGCGTGCGCGCCGCCGGCCGGCCCGCTCCCTTGACCACGGTGCTCTACCCGGAGGACGAGATCTGGGAGTGTGACTGCCGGGGCCGCGTGGACCCCTGCGAGCACGTGGTGGCGGCGGCCATCGTCCTCCATCACTCGATGTCCCAGCGAGCCCCCGCCCCGCGTGCACCCGCGCGGCCCGTGCCGCCGTCCCGGCCCGCTCCCGCCCAGGCCCCCGTGTCGCAGGGCGGCCCGCGTCCGGCGGTCGCGCCGAAGTCGGAGCGCATGGTGTACCGCTTCAAGCGCGTGGACGGGGGGCTCCAGCTCGAGCGTCTGCTGGTGCGTCCGGACAACACCGCGCGGTTGCTCGCGCGCAGCCTGGCGTCGGTGCTGACGAACCCCGTGGAGGCGGCCCGCATCCAGGTGGAGCCGTGCGACCTGCTCGCGGACAAGCTGCTGCTCAAGCCCACGCGGGGCGCGCTTCCCCCCGAGCGGCTCGAGGCGCTCCTGCGTGTCCTGGAGCCCGCGCGCACCATCATCTTCGACGGCGCGCTGGTGTCCGTTTCCAGCGAGCCCGTGCTTCCCCGCGTCACCGTGGAGGATCGCGGCGAGCAGACGGTGCTCAAGATCGAGAAGGACCCGCGCATCACCGAGCTGGTGTCCCCCGGAATCGTGGTGTGCGGAGGCACGCTCTGCCGGCTCGGAGAGCAGGGGCTCGTCGGCTCGCGGATGGAGAGCCTGCCGCAGGAGCGCGTCTTCCCGCCCGAGCAGTTGGGGGACCTCACCGGGAAGGTGCTGCCGGACCTCGCGCGGCGCATGCCGGTGGACGTGAAGAGCCAGCGGCTGCCGCCCATCGATCGCACGCTCCAGCCGCGCATCTCCCTGGATCTCAATCAGCTGGACTCGGGCCTCTCGGTGCTGCCCACGCTGGTGTACGGCTCGCCGCCCACGGTGCGCATCGACAACGGGCGCATGGTGTACCTCCAGGGCGCGGTGCCCGTGCGCGACGAGGGCACCGAGCAGAAGCTCATCCACCAGCTCCGCGACGAGCTGAACATGGTGCCCGGCCGCCGTGTGACGGTGCAGGGCAAGGACGCGGTGCAGCTCGCCGACAAGCTGCGGCGCTGGCGCGGGGGTCTCACCGGCGACGCGGCGCGCGTGGTGAGCCCCAACGTGAAGCTGAGCCCCACGCTCTCCGTGGAGACGGGCGCCACGCAGAATGGCGTGCCGCAGGTGGGCTTCTCGCTCCAGTTCCAGGTGGAGGGTGCGGGGCCGGGTGCGCCGCGCTCGGTGGACGCGGCGGCGGTGATGCGCGCGTGGGAGGAGGGTCTGGGGCTGGTGCCCCTGGAGGGCGGTGGCTGGGCGCCGCTGCCCACGGCATGGCTGAAGACGCATGGCCAGCGCGTGGCGGACCTGCTGGCCGCGCGCGGGAAGGACGGGCGGCTCGCCAACCATGCCATCCCGCAGCTCACCGGGCTGTGTGACGCGCTGGAGCATCCGCCTCCGCCCGGGCTCGAGCGGCTGGCGCCCCTGGTGCAGGGCTTCGAGAAGCTACCGGACGTGCAGCTCCCGAGGGATCTCACCGCGACGCCGCGCCCCTACCAGCTCCAGGGCATCAGCTGGCTGACCTTCCTGCGTCAGGCGGGTCTTGGCGGCGTGCTCGCGGACGACATGGGTCTCGGCAAGACGCTGCAGACCATCTGCGTGCTGGGGCCGGGGACGCTGGTGGTGGCGCCCACGAGCGTGCTCCCCAACTGGGTGGCGGAGGTGAAGCGCTTCCGTCCCTCGTTGAAGGTCTCCGTCTACCACGGCCCCGGCCGAACCCTGGACGAGACGGCCGATGTGACGATCACCACCTACGCGCTGATGCGTCTGGACGCGGCGGTGCTCGGGGCGAAGACGTGGGACACGGTGGTGCTGGACGAGGCCCAGGCCATCAAGAACCCGGACAGCCAGGTGGCGCGCGCGGCGTATGGGCTCCAAGCCAACTTCCGGGTGGCCCTGAGCGGCACGCCCATCGAGAACCGGCTCGAGGAGCTGTGGAGCCTGATGCACTTCACCAACCAGGGGTTGCTCGGGGGGCGCAAGGAGTTCGACGAGCGGTGGGCGCGGCCCGTGTCGGACAACCAGAAGGGCGCGGCTGAGGCGCTGCGCGCGCGCATCCGTCCCTTCGTGTTGCGCAGGCTCAAGCGGGACGTGGCGCCCGAGCTCCCGCCGCGTACCGAATCCGTGCTGCACGTCACCCTCAACGAGCGGGAGCGCGCCGTCTATGACGCGGTGTACGCCGCCACGCGCGAGGAGGTGGTGTCGCAGCTGGAGGAGGGCGGCAGCGTGCTGAAGGCGCTGGAGGCGCTGCTGCGGCTGCGTCAGGCGGCGTGTCACCCGGCGCTCGTGCCGGGGCAGCAGGCGCAGACGTCCTCCAAGGTGCAGGCCCTGCTCGAGGCGCTCGACACGGCGGTGGGGGAGGGGCACAAGGCGCTCGTCTTCTCGCAGTGGACATCCATGTTGGATCTCATCGAGCCGGCGCTGCGCGAGGCGGGCATCGGGTTCATCCGGCTGGACGGTGGCACGGCCAACCGCGGTGCCGTGGCCGCGTCGTTCCAGGATCCGAAGGGCCCGCCCGTGATGCTCATCTCGCTCAAGGCGGGTGCCACGGGGCTCAACCTCACGGCGGCGGACCACGTGTTCCTCGTGGATCCGTGGTGGAACCCGTCCGTGGAGGCACAGGCCGCGGACCGCGCGCACCGCATCGGTCAGCAGCAGCCGGTGATGGTGTACCGGCTGGTGTCCCAGGGCACGGTGGAGGAGAAGATCCTCACCCTGCAGGAGAAGAAGCGCGCTCTCTTCGAGTCCGCGCTCGGAGGCGCCTCCGGGGCCGCGGCCATCACGCGGGCGGACCTCATGCAGCTGCTCGACTGACACTCGCGCACGGCCGTACTGGCGGTTTCTTGGAAAACGCGTAAAGAGAGAACCCCCCGATTTCAGGAGGCGGTTCATGCGGAACTTCAAGACGGCCGTGCTCGCGGTGCTCGTCACGCTCACGTGGGTCTCCCCGGCGTGGGCGGG
The DNA here is from genome assembly GCF_057119385.1 of Archangium sp. Taxonomy (NCBI): domain Bacteria; kingdom Pseudomonadati; phylum Myxococcota; class Myxococcia; order Myxococcales; family Archangiaceae; genus Archangium; species Archangium sp. The sequence continues at coordinate 28,500 of NZ_DBNGVP010000056.1, forward strand.
CCAGAGTGGCTTCTCGCGCTGGGCGGCGAGCCAGGGTGGTTTCTCCTCGTGGCAGCGCAGCGGTGTGGCCCTGGCGGCGGATGGCTCGCTCCAGGTGGATCCCCAGACGGCGGTGGCCGGGACGGATCCCTACGCGGCCGGTGCCTACAACGGTGGCAACTTCTACAACGGTGGCAGCTTCCGCGTGGGCGAGGCCACCAGCCCCGTCATGAACGCCGGCTTCTCCTTCCGCGAGGCCGTGGCCTCCTGGGAGGCCGAGACGCCCACCGGCACCTGGATGGAGACGCAGATGCGCGCCCTGGTCGGGGGCGTGTGGACGAAGTGGTACAACCTGGGCGTGTGGGCCGCGGACTACTCGACGGTGCGCCGGCACTCGGCGGGCTCGCAGTCGGACACCAATGGCTACGTGGGCATCGACACGCTGGTCATCTCCAACAAGAAGTCGGCGGCCACGGCCTTCCAGGTGAAGGTGCGGCTCTTCAGCGCGGATGGCATCGCCGTGCCGCGCGTGCGCGCCAGCTCCGTGGCCCTCTCCACCTCGCCGGACAAGAGCGCGGTGGCCTCGGTGGGCAATCCGGCTCACTGGAACCAGGTGCTCGCCGTCCCCGAGTGCTCGCAGATGGTCTACCCGGACGGTGGCCAGGTCTGGTGCAGCCCCACGTCCACGTCCATGGTGCTGCGCTACTGGGCCGGCGACACCACGACCGCCTGCGAGACGCACGTGCGCGCGGCCCTGGGCGGCGTCTATGACTGGGTCTTCAAGGGGTATGGCAACTGGCCCTTCAACACGGCCTACGCCGCCACCAAGGGCCTCCAGTCCCACGTGACGCGCTTCACCAGCATGGCCCAGCTCGAGCCGTGGATCTCCGCGGGTGTCCCCGCCATCCTCAGCGTCGCCTGGAGCAGCGGGCAGCTGACGGGTGCGTCCATCAGCTCGACCGCCGGCCACCTGCTGGTGCTGGTGGGCTTCGACGCGTCCGGCAATCCGATCATCAACGATCCCGCGGCCTCCACCGACGCCGCCGTCCAGCGCACCTATCTGCGCTCCGAGTTCGAGCCGCTCTGGCTCCAGGCCTCGGCCGGGACGGCGTACCTCATCTATCCCGCCGGCTGGCCGGTGCCCGCGCTCTAATCAATGGAGAGGCCTTGGCTGCGCCGCCTGGTGGCGCGGGGGACGAGCGCATGATCGTGTTGCGCATGCTCCCTCTCCCTTTGGGGGCGGGGGGTGAGGGTCGTCACCCGCGTGCTCGAGGGAAGACCCTCACCCTGACCCTCTCCCAGAGGGAGAGGGGACGTCCACGGGCCCTCGGATCAGGCCACGCCCTTGCCGCGCCGGGCGATCCGCTCGGCGATCTCCGGAGCGGAGCGGGCCTCGGCCAGGGCAGGATCCCGGGCCAGTTCCTCGTAGTCGTCGTAGCCCGCCTCCAGCGCACGCTTGAGCCACTCGGAGGACTGCGCCCCCTGGCCGGCACGCGCGTGATTCCGGGCCGCCTGGTACGCGGCCTCCGCGTCACCCGAGGCCTCGAAGACGCTCGCGTGCAGCGCCGCCGCCGCGCCGAAGTCTCCCCGCGCCACCGCCACGTCCGCCAGCAGCGTGTCCCGCTTCGCCGCCGCCTTCCACGAGAACTCCCGCACCGTGCGCTCGGCCTCGTCCAGCCGCTGCGCCTTCACCAGCAGGCGCGCCGCCAGCGCCACCAGCGCCTCCGTGCGCTCCTTCTCCAGCGCGGCCAGCGCGTGGGGCAGGGCGCGCTCGTGCAGCCCCGCCGCCTCGTACGCCATGGCCAGGCTGTACGGCCTCGCGGCCTCGGGCGGTTGCACCTTCTCCAGGTGCGACACCGCCGCGCGCGCATTTCCCTCGGCCAGCGCCACCCAGGCCAGCAGATCCCTCGCCGCGTTGCTCTCCTCACCCGGCTTCGCCGCCGACAGCGCCAGGTGCCCCAGCCGGGCCGCCTCGCTCTCATGCCCCGAGCGCAGCGCCTGCCAGCCGCGCGCGAGCGCATCCGGTTCGATCTCCGCCACCTTCACCGGCTCCAGCGGCTTGATGTCGCGCGTCACCTGGAGCGCCTGCCAGCACTGGTAGCCGTACATGCCGAACATGAAGGTGATGAAGAACGCCTTGATGCTCAGCGCCAGGGCCACCACGGCGCCCGCGGTGAGGACGCCCAGCCACAGGGCGATGCGCTGCCGGCTGGGCCCCAGCACGCCGCGGGCGATGTGGCCTCCGTCCAGCGGCGGCACGGGCAGCAGGTTGATGATGCCCCACCCGAAGTTCACCCACATGAGCTGCCGCAGGACGACGTAGCCCATGTAGTTCTTGGGCGGAATGAACTCATAGACGGCGTACATGAGTCCGCCGAAGAGGAAGCCGGTGAGCGGCCCGGCCGCGGAGACCGCCACATCCCGCCAGCGGCTGAGCGCCCGGTCGAAGTAGGTCAGGCCCCCGCCCATGTAGAGCCGGATGCCGGCGACGTCGCAGCCCAGGCCCATGGCCATGAGCGCGTGCCCGATCTCGTGCATCAGCACGGAGACGAAGACCACGGCCACCCACGACAGCATGGTCTGCCAGCTGCCGCCTCCCATCAGGCCGAACATGGCCGTCATCACCCAGAAGTTCGGCTCGACGAGGACGGGGATGCGACCGAGGTTGAACTGCCACGTGAAGGGAGGAGAGGAGTCCATGCTCATGAGTCTCGTGAATCAGGTCTTCGTCAGGACCCGGAAGGCGTTCGAGGTGGCGCCGTTGCTCTGAGCGTCCTCGACGACGATCAGGTAGTTGTTGCCGGGCGTGTCGATGGTGATCTCCTGCTGGCATAAGCCCGCGGAGAACGGATTGCTCTGAAAGGTGTGGGTGGAGGCGCCGCCCTTGTAGAGGCTCACCCGCACCGTGCCCCCGTAGGTGGCCGCGTCCGGACCGGCGGCATGCAGGGTGATGGTGAAGGGCTCGTTGATGTACTGGTCCCCGATGGACTCGATCCAGAAGCCGACCGAGGGCTTCACCTCGTAGGCATCCGGCAGGGTGGCCTCGCGCCCATCGCCCATCTTCACGCGGATGGCGTAGACCCCCACCTGCAGCCCGGGCTTCACCTGGCCCTGGAACTGGCCGTGGCCCAGGTACGTGTCCAGTGGCACCACCTGGGAGCCGATCTCCAGCACCGGCTGGTCGATCATCTTCACCTGCTGCTCGCCATAGTCCACGTGGAAGCGGGGCTCCACGTCGAGCTGCACGGTGATGCTCTTGGACTCGTTGGTGACCTGCTCGCGGGGCGAGACGTCGAGGATCTGGAAGGCCCCGGCGGGAGGCGTCACGACCGTCTCGCACGCACACAGCAGCGGCAGGAGAAGGGGGAGGAGCTTGCTCATAGGACGTACCTCACGCCCAGGGACGCCGACAGGCCCCCGAGCTGTGCGTCGATCTGCTGGGCCCGGGCCGAGGCGTAGCTGCCGCGCAACTCGAGCAGGGCGCTCACCGGGCCCAGGCGCCAGGCGGCCTGTGCCGCCACGAAGCCCATGAACGTGCTCCCCTGCTGGATGAGCGGCTCATCGAAGGAGGTGCTCGTCACGCGCTGGTCGTAATACAGGACACCGGCGCCCGCGCGGCCATGGAAGGAGAGGGGCCCCCGCTCGAATGCCAGCACCCGGAGGGAGCCCAGCAGGGGCAGGCCCACCACGCGCGAGTCCAGCACGGGCCCCTCGGCGCCCAGGCGGGGCTGGCTCGCCACATGGCGCAGCCCGCCTTCCACCTCGAGCGCGAGGCGGCCTCCGAGCGGCGGCAGGCGGTAGCCCAGGCCGGCCGACAGCAGGGGCCCGCGGTTGTCGCCCCCGGCGAAGAAGCCTCCGGCCATCAGGTGCAGGGACAGGTAGTGCCAGCTCAGGTACCGGCTCCAGTCCACGCCGGGCGCGGAGGGGGCGGGGGGCGGTGCCGCCACGGGCGTCACGGGCGGCGGAACGTGGGCCACGATGGGGGCCGCCACCGGGGCCATGACGCGCGCCGCGCCGGTGCCGTCCTTGAGGTGGGCATCCACCACCACGGCCCGGGCCCCGGTCTCCGGCTTCACGCGGAACACGCCCGGGCCCTGCTCCTCCACGCTGCCGCCCTGCACCTCGAGCGTCACCTCCGCGCGCGGCACGAGCTCCTCGGCCAGCAGCGTCAGCCACCCGGTGCCGTCCACCGGGAACACGTCCGGGCTGAGCACGGCCACCAGGGGCCGCTCGGGAGGCACGTCGAGCGGGGTGGTGCGGCGCGTCTGCTGGCCCTTGGCGGTGGCCAGCACGATGGCCTCGCGCACCCCGGGAGGCACCTCGACGGGCACCTGGGCGCGGCCCTTGCGGTTGGTGGTCACCGGGCCGAAGCGCATGTCGGCCACCTGCACCACCACCTGGGCGCCCGCGCCCACGTCCGTGGCCACGTCCAGCTCCGTGCGGCCCAGCAGGGGGATGCGCACGGTGGTGACTTCCGGCGGACCCTCGGCCGCGTCCACCCAGAAGGCGAGCACGGCCAGCAGCGGGTAGCGGATGTCCGGCGGAATCCACCGGTACGAGAACACGCCCCGGGCGGTGGCGGGCAGCGGCATCAGGTTGCCCGTGGAGGCCACGGCCCGGAGCGGCGGAGTACCGCGCGGCACCTTCACCTGCACCACCACCGCCCGGTCCCGGCCCAGCACCACCTGGGTGGGCGAGGCCGTCGCCGGGAAGGGCGCCGCCTCCACCACCAGGGGCAGGGCGAGCATCAGCAGCAGTGGGAGGAACGGCGCGCGCATGTGAAGGGGGCCTACCGTCCAGCCTCCCCGGCGTCTCTGTCAACCCTCGGCGGGGTTGCCCGGCGGGGAAGCGGGCTCTTCCGTTGTCTCAGAGATGGGCTTGTCCGCTGGGCCCGTAGCTTTCGCGCTGGGCGGGCTGAACGCCGGCTTCTCCGCCGGGGCCCCGCCACGTCCGTGGACGAGCGTCTTCGTCTCGGACTTGAAGGTGATGTCCACCTTGTCCCCACGCACCGCCGTCACCAGTCCCAGCCCGAAGGTGGGATGCTGGATGACCTGATCCGGCTTGTAGGTGTCCTTGGGGCTGTAGCGGGGGGCATTGGCGATGTCCTTGCCCGCCAGCTGCTCCTCGAAGGAGATGATGATCCTCTCCTCGGCGGTGGGGCGGCTGGCCCGGGGAGCCTTGGTGCCGCTGGTACCGCCGCCGCTGGAGCGGGCCGACGGGCTGGGCTTGTCGGTGGTGCCCGGTGCCGAGCGGAAGGCGTGGTCTCCGTTGCAGGTGTTGCACCGGACTCGAGCGATCTTCGTGCCCACCATCGCCAGGATGGTGTGGGCCAGCGTGAGCCGGCACCGGGTACAGAACGCGTCGACCTCGCCGCCGACCTTGTGTTGGGTCGCCATGGGTGTTGCTTCTCGCTTCTCTTTTTTGAAGGGGAGGGAAAAAGGGCGGCGGAACATAACGGCAAGCGCGCTCGGGAGAAACCCCTTTGTCGTGGCGTGTCACGAGCGGGGGGCGGGCGCCTGGATGCCTGGGCTGCCGGGAGGCGGAAGGGGGCTCTGGAGCCAGAGCGTTTGCTTGTTCCGGCTGGTGGGAAACGTAGAGTAGGGCCCCACGTGGCCTCCGACAACGCACAGAACGCCGAGCAACAGCCCGAGCAGCCCTCGCTCCTGACCCAGTCCATCGAGGGCGTGGGCCGGGGTGCCATCGCGACGGTGGAGGAGCTGGGGCATCTGGCCACCCTCGGGGTGGACGTGGTGCGCTGGGGCGTGCGCCGGCCGTATCGTTGGCACAACCTCTTCTTCCAGCTGGACTTCGTGGGGGTGGGCAGCGTCTTCATCGTGCTGCTGACCGGCCTGTTCACCGGCATGGTGTTCGCCCACCAGTCCGCGCGCGCCTTCGAGATGTTCGATGCGCAGAGCCTGGTGGGCCCCACGGTGGCCCTCACCCTCACGCGCGAGCTGGCCCCCGTCTTCTCCGCGCTGATGGTCACCATGCGCGCCGGCTCCGCCATGTGCACCGAGCTGGGCACCATGCGCGTCACCGAGCAGGTGGACGCCCTGGAGACCATGGCCGTCAACCCCATCCAGTATCTCCTGGTGCCCCGGGTGCTGGCCGGCCTCTTGATGGTCCCCATCCTCACGCTGCTCTTCGATACCTCGGGCATCTTCGGGGCCTACATCGTCTCGGTGGGCACCCAGGGGGTGTCCGCCGGTACCTTCATCAGCCGCACCCAGCAGTGGTTGGATCCCATCGACGTCTACGAGGGCCTCATCAAGGGCGCCGTCTTCGGCCTGGCCGTGGCGCTCGTGTGCTGCTTCAAGGGCTTCAACGCCACGGGCGGCGCCAAGGGCGTGGGCCAGGCCACCACCGAGGCCATGGTCTCCAGCGCCCTCTCCATCTTCATCCTCGACTTCATCGTCGGGGTGCTCCTGCACTGATGGCCGATCCAAGCTCCCGGCCGATGATCGAGATCTCCGGCCTGCACAAGTCCTTCGGTGTGCACAAGGTCCTCACGGGCATCGATCTCACCGTGCCCGCGGGCAGCACCTGCGTCATCCTCGGCGGCTCGGGCTCGGGCAAGACGGTGCTGATGAAGCACATGATCGGCCTGCTCAAGCCGGACCAGGGCCAGGTGGTCATCGACGGCGAGGACATCGTCCCCATGGGCGCCCAGGAGCTGGAGCGGGTGCGCCACAAGTTCGGCATGGTGTTCCAGGCCGCCGCGCTCTTCGACTCCATGGACGTCTACGACAACGTGGCGTTCCCCCTGCGCGAGCACCGGGGCCTCTCCGAGGAGGAGATCCGCGAGCTGGTCCGCTCGAAGTTGGATCTGATGGGCCTGCCGCGGAGCGCCGAGCACAAGTTCCCGGCGGACCTCTCCGGCGGCATGCGCAAGCGCGTGGGCCTGGCGCGCGCCATCGTGATGAATCCGAAGATCGTCCTCTACGACGAGCCCACCACGGGGCTGGATCCCATCACCACGGACTACGTGGACGAGATGATCCTCGCGGCCCAGCGGGAGCTGGGCATTACGAGCGTGGTCATCAGCCACGACATCGCCTCCGCCTTCAACATCGCGGACCAGATCGCCTTCCTCAGCAAGGGGGTGATCCTGGAGCAGGGGCCCCCGGAACAGCTACGCTCCTCCCAGCACCCCGCCGTGAAGGTCTTCCTCCAGACCTGGTTCGGAAAGAATGATTAGGAGTCACACCCGGTGAAGAAGCTCGTCACACCGTTCCGAGTAGGCCTGCTGGTGCTCATCGCCGGAGGGTTCCTCTTTGGCTTCATCCTGTTCACCCGGAAGGGCGGGCTGGGTGAGGACGAGTCCCTCCAGGCCTACGCCTACTTCCGGGACGCCTCGGGCCTGGGGCCCAAGAGCCGCATCCAGATCGCCGGTCTCCCCGTGGGCGAGGTGGAGAGCATCAAGCTGGAGGGCACGCGCGCCCGGGTGACCGTGCGCATCCGCCGCGACGTGGCCATGTACGAGGACGCCACGCTGGCCAAGCGCTCGGAGTCCCTGCTCGGCGACTACCTGCTGGATCTCAACCCCGGCACGGAGCTGGCGCCCCCCCTGAAGGAGGGCGGGGAGATCCGCAAGGTCATCGACGTGCAGGGCATGGAGGCCGTGTTCGCCTCGCTCAGCCAGATCACCTCGGACATCCAGCAGGTGACGGGCGCGCTGCGCGACGTGCTCGGCGGCGACAAGGGCGCCGGCTCCATGGGGCGGATCGTGGAGAACCTGGTGCGCGTGTCGGACGCGGTGGATCTGACGGTGCGCGCCAGCTCCGAGCGCCTGGACGCCATCCTGCGCAACGTGGAGGGCGTGAGCGCGGACGTGCGCGGCATCACCCGGTCCAACGAGCAGAGCGTCAACAACATCGTCGACAACATCGAGGTCATCACCCGCGACACCCGGGAGGTGCTGGCCACGGTGAACAAGCTGGTGGGCGCCGGTGGGGAAGGGGACCTGAAGGACAGCGTGGCCAGCCTCAAGCAGACGATGAGCCGGCTGGACAAGACGCTGGCCAACCTGGAGGACGTCACCACCAAGGTGAAGAACGGCGAGGGCGCCGTGGGCACGCTGCTCACCGACAAGCGCCTGGGCCAGAAGCTCTCCGAGTCCGTGGAGGACCTGTCCGACTTCTCCTCCAGGCTCACCGGCCTCCAGACGGAAGTGGGCCTGCAGGCCACCTATCTGATGGAGCAGGGCTCCTCGAAGAACATGCTGACGCTGCGGCTGGCCCCCAAGCCGGACAAGTACTACCTGCTGGAACTGGTGGATGATCCCCGCGGCACCACCGAGACGCAGTACGTCCAGGCCAACCCGCCCTCCTCGGGCGAGCCCGTGGTGCAGAAGCAGACCATCACCAAGGAGTCCTTCAAGTTCAGCGCCCAGTTCGCCAAGCGCTACTACTTCACCACGCTGCGCTTCGGCATCATCGAGTCCACCGGCGGCGTGGGCGCGGACTTCCACTTCTTCAAGGACCACCTGAAGCTGTCCGTGGACGCCTTCAACTTCTCCGTGGCCGAGCTGCGCTACCCCCGCATCCGCACCTCGCTGAGGGCCCAGGCGTTCGACCGGCTCTTCGTCGTGGCCGGCATGGATGACCTCCTCAATGATCCCCGGCGCGACACCAACACCCGCCGGATGCTCGCCGGCCGCGACTTCTTCTTCGGCGGCGGCATCTACTTCACGGATGACGACCTGAAGGCCATGCTGCCCGTCCTCCCCACGCCCTGAGTGTGGGTCCGGCACCAGATGGCTTGACCTGACCGGGTCAAGCGTCGTACCTCGCCACGGCACGGGCGGTCCCCTGGGAGCCCCGTGCCTGGTACTCGAAGGCCCCTCTCCCTGGAAGCCCCATGTCTCTTCTCGTCGTTGGCTCGGTCGCGCTGGATTCGGTGGAAACCCCCTTCGGTCTGAAGGAGGACGTCCTCGGCGGCTCCGCCACCTACTTCTCCACCTCGGCCTCCTTCTTCGCCCCCACCCAGGTGGTGGCCGTCGTCGGTGAGGACTTCCCCCAGGCCCACCTGGACTTCCTCAAGGCCCGGGGCGTGGACCTCGAGGGCGTCACCCGCGAAAAGGGCCGCACCTTCCGGTGGAAGGGCCGCTACGGCTTCCAGCTCAACGAGGCCGAGACGCTCGACACCCAGCTCAACGTCTTCCAGTCCTTCTCGCCCCGTCTGCCCGAGAAGTACCGCGACGCCCAGTACGTCTTCCTCGGCAACATCCACCCCGAGCTCCAGTCCCAGGTGGTGGATCAGGTGAAGGCGCCCAAGCTGGTGGCCGCCGACACCATGAACTTCTGGATCAACGGCAGCCGGCCCGCGCTCCTCAAGACGCTCAAGCGCGTCAACCTGCTCTTCGTCAACGACGCCGAGGCCCGCCAACTCACCGGCGAGCACAACATCGTCCGCGCCGCCCGCGCCATCCTCGAGATGGGCCCCCAGCGCGTGGTGGTGAAGCGCGGCGAGTACGGCGCGCTCCTCTTCGAGAAGGAGCACATCTTCGCCTGCCCGGCCATGCCCATCGCCGACGTGTTCGATCCCACCGGCGCCGGGGACACCTTCGCCGGCGGCTTCATGGGCACGCTCGCCATCGCCAGCCACGTGGACACCGAGACGCTGCGCCGCGCCATGGTCATGGGCAGCGTCATGGCCTCCTTCACCGTGGAGAAGTTCAGCCTCGAGCGCCTGCGCGAGGTAACGCGCTCGGAGATCCGTGCCCGCTTCTCGGACTTCAAGCGCCTCACCCACTTCGAGGACCTCGGCCCCCTCGAGGGCTGAGCCGGCTGAGCCGGAGGAGTCCGGCACCGGGTGGGGCAGAATGCCCCTTGCCCGGCTTGACGGATTTTTACGCTGTCCCTATCCTTGGTTCCCGCGATTCCCGCGTTCCTGGGGAAGAATCGTAGGCCGCTGGGGTTCTCCTGGCGGCCGAGCAGCGCGGAGGACGCCGGGGTTGCGGACGGATAACCGAAAGCACGCACGTTTCCCCTCGCGCCTGCGGTGCTGGTGCGAGTCGGACACCATCACGCTCTACGCGCGGATCGCGAATCTGAGCGAGGGTGGGTTGTTCCTGCAGACGCACACCCCGCTTGCATTGGGGCGGCGGACGCTGCTGAGGTTGAGCAGCGGCGAGGTGCGCGAGGTCATGGCCGAGGCGACGGTGGTGTGGAGCCGGCCGCAGCGGCAGGACAAGGGGCCGCCGGGAATGGGGCTGAAGTTCGAAGCGCTGGATTCTGGCGCGCTGGCACTGCTGCGGCGCATCATCTCCGAAGAGCAGCGAGGGGCGACGTTCGGTAACTAGGCACCGGACGTGGGCCACCGGCGAGAACCCACCATGCGAATCGCGATCATCTCCGACGTCCACTCCAACATCGAGGCCCTGACGGAGGTGCTCCGGGTCGCGGAAGAGCAGAAGGTGGATCGCATCGTCTCCCTGGGAGACATCGTGGGCTACGGGGCCTCGCCCAACGCGTGTTGCGATCTGGTGCGTTCGGTGACCGAGGTGACGCTGCTGGGCAACCACGACGCGGCGGTGGCCGGGCGGATGGACTACTCGTACTACTACGACGCCGCCCGCCACGCGCTGGACTGGTCCGCCGGGGTGCTCTCCGACGAGAACATGGAGTGGCTCAAGAGCCTGCCCTACACGTACCGGATTGGGGACGTGGGCTTCAGCCACGGCTCGCCGGTGGAGCCCAAGGCGTACGAGTACATCTTCGCGCTGGAGCAGGCGCGGGAGCTGGCGCCGTACGTGGAGCACCTGCCGGAGGTGACGTTCATCGGGCACAGCCACCTGTGCAAGGCGTTCGCCATCGGCAACGGCGAGGTGCATGACGTGGTGGCCCAGAAGTTCGGCATCCGCCGGGGCTACAAGTACATCATCTCGGTGGGCAGCGTGGGGCAGCCGCGGGACTACGACAACCGGGCCTGCTTCGTCATCTGCGACACCGGGGCGCGCACGGTGGAGTACCTCCGGGTGGAGTACGACATCGAGTCGGCCGCGCAGAAGATCTTCGACGCCTCGCTGGCGCTCAATTTCGGCAAGCGACTCTTCCTCGGGGTGTGAGTCGTGAACCCCAGGCCCCTAAACCGTCCGGACCACGTCGACGCAGATCGACGCCAAGCCCCCCTGAGCGGCCAGCGCCGACGGTCAAGCGCAGCGCAGCGCACTGCTCAGACGTCGCACAGAATGACCTGCCGCAGATAGGCTTCTTGCGGTGCAGGGCCGGGCAGAGCAATAAGAGCTTTCGGAGAGACATTGCCTTTCTTGGTGCGGATCTCTGGATGCTTGGCCGCCCACTCCACCAGATAAGCGTCGAACCGGGTGTTCCAGGCCTCATCGGCGTTATGGCGGAAGAAATTGCAGATGGAGAAATGCGGCGCCTTGAGGAAGGCGCTCGTTTCCATCCCGCGGAACACCGCACGCCACTCGCCGAGGCTCTTGGCTTCGGCCTCAAGGGATGAGCGGAAGGCGGCGAAGGTCGTCTTGTCACGCTCCAACCCGATAGCCAGTACGGGCACCCTGCTCAGCGCCGCCAGGCGGGCCAGTAGGCGGCCATTCTCCGCTTGGTCCCCTTGCAGGCGGGCGACGAGTGCTTGGTCTTTCGAGCGCATCAGTGCGCTCAGGCCACCGGTTCGGGGCGTATGGTAGGTGCTCTTGTTCCACACCAGCACCTTCGAGCCCACCGCCCCGGGCTGGTCGAAGGCTGCGTCGAGGAAAGCGCGAGCCCACCGCCCGGCTGAGCCCAGGCCTGAGAGGTATTCCTTGCGCGAACGCTCCTTGGGTCCCGGGTTGTCCGCGACCATGATGAGTTCGGGCATGGGGCCAGCGGCGGTGGCGAACACGGTCGCTTCCTCGTTGGGCACGAACAAGGGGTCCGTCTTGGCCTGCGTGCGCACGCGCGCCAAAGCGGCCCTGAGTATGTCGCGGAACCGAGCTTCGTCCGTCATGCCGTCCGCCTCCGGATCGCCCGGCGGGCTGCGGCGGCTTGGGGTGCGTTGCGGATGAGCACTTGAGGTCCCTTTCCTCTCTGGCCTGATTGATGAGGCGGGCTGTCGTGCGGGCGGCGGCCCGGGTGATGAGGCGCTGCTCATGACACAAGACCGCGACCTCGCGAGGGTGGGCCAGTATCAACCGTCCCCAGCCCTTCACCTAATACGCCGAATCGAAAAAGCAACGCCATGATGCGGCGGCTCCTCTAGAGGAGTGCCGGTGTAGGCTGCTGGGAAACACGGGGGGCCTGATGAACACGTTCGAGTGCCGCAACTGCCAGCGCCATTTCCAGGACAGGAGGCCCATCTGCCCAGTCGTCCCCAGTCACATGGTGAGGCTGGCCAGACGGGACGAGCCGCAGCTCCTCCCGGCGCGCAAGAGCCTCGCGCCGAACACGCCGACGCTGAAGACGGAAGGTCCGGCCGCTGGTGCTCCGCTGGTTCCAGGAGAGTGGACGGAGAGCGACCGGGAGAAGTGCAACCAGCGCTGGAAGGACGCCTGCCTCCACAACCTGCTGGCGAACAACTTCCGCCGCTACACGCGCATCATCGAGCGCCGGGACTTCTACAGCTGGTTCTACAGGTACTCGGTCGACAAGGGCTTCCACACGCGCTGGGCGCTCGCCGCGTCCATCGTGGCCACGGGAGCGCACGAGGTGGCCATGATGAATCCGGGTCTGGAGGACATGGGCCGGATGGCCGATACCGTCAGCAACGAGCTCCAGGCCATGATGCGCGAGGGCAATCAGGTCATCTTCGACAACGTCTTCCCCAAGCTTGGTGAACTGCTGACGCGCCGCCATGGTCCACTCCAGGACGATCCCGCCCGCATGTGGGACATGGGCACGTTGTCCGAGGAGCAGACGCTCATCCAGCCTCTCTACCAGGGAGTCTCCCAGGCGGCGCGCACCCAGCTCAACCAGATTGCCCGCTTGCAGGGGCTGCCCGGCGTCGTCGCGGCCTTCTCGGCCAGTGCTGTCGTCAGGGATGAGCCACCGTATGTCCGGGGAGGGCGTGTCCCTGGCTTCATGGGCACCACGCTCACCTCCATTGACGAGCGCTGGCACTATGGAATGGTCCTGGGCGACATGTTCACCCCCGGGGGAACAGGCTATGACCCCGTCAGGCACAAACGCCCCGCGCCCTCGGCCGGCTACATGAATGGCGCCGAGCTGGCCCGGGTGCGCACCCGGCCCAACCTCCACCGGCTCGACGCCGCGCTGGATGGGGGCGCCGTTGGGGCCACCTGGCTCACCCGGCAGGTGGAAGCGCTCCTGCGCCAGATGACGACCGCCGAACAGGCCGAAATCCTCCGGGACCACAGGCCCGAGGGAGGCCGTTACTCCGTACGCCTGCGCATCCTCTCGCGTCGCACCCTGGTCTCCGTGCTGACCACCTGGCGCGGCAACCTTGAGGCGCAGATGCGTTTCCTGAGCAGCCACATCGGGGGGGAGAACAACGGCCCATGGATTGACATGAAGTACAGCGATCTTGCCCCCCTCGTCCGCCCTTTCAGCCAGGCCGAGAAGAACCGGCTGCACACGCCTGAGTGGCAGCGCGTCTTCACCCTCGTCTGTGACGACAAGAGCATGCAGGAGGCCGTCAGGGACCTGGGGCTTGCGGAGCCGCTGCGGACGCGGTGGATCAAGGGGGAGGAGCGCTTCTTGCGCTGAACGCGATGAGCTTCGAGGAAGACAAGAGGACGAGGCAAGGGGGGAGGACGCGGCGGACGGTCCTGGTGGGGCTGCTGCTCACGGTGCTGCTCGTGGGTCTGTACCTGTACCGGCACGAAATCGTGCTCGCGCTCATCTTCGGGCGGGGGGTAGACGTGGAGTGGGCGCGAGACGTCCAGCGGGACAACAGCACGGGCCATGAGTCGGCCCACGGAGTCATCGCGACCGGCAACGGCTTTTCCGTGGTCGGACAGACCAACTCCCGGCAGCACGGGGTAGAGCACGCCTGGGTGCTCCGGTTCGACAAGGCTCCGCCCCCGCGCTGGGAACGGACCCATGCGGGTAACGGCAAGCTCGGGGCCGCGAGCCGTGCCATCGCCTCCATGCAGGGAGGAGGGCTCGTTGTCGCTGGAACGGAGTATGTGACCGGAGGTGGATTCCAGGAGTGGCTCCTCGCGCTTTCCCCAGCGGGGGACGTCCTCTGGGAGCGCACTCCGGGCCGGGAGGGCGTCAACGGGCTCGACGCCGTCGTGGTGCTCGAGGACGGCTCCATTGTGGCGGGAGGAAGACAGGACAGAGAGGGCTGGGTGGTGAGGATGGACTCGCGGGGCGATATGCTCTGGGAGGTGAAGCTGCCGCGGCTCGAGCGCGTCAACGCGCTGGTGGCGCTCCCGGCCCAACGCGTGGCCGTCCTGGGGGTGACGGAGACGTCGACTGTCGGACTGGGAGTCTCCAGGCTGTTGTTGCTGGAGTCCGACGGCCGGGCCACCGTGGAGACGCGGTTGCCAACCGACGGCCGGGGGGAACTGGAAGCACTCGCGCTGCTGCCGGATGGAGGGCTGGTGGCGACCGGTAGCCTGAGCCGCCCTGATTCGATGGATTGGAGTTTCTGGGTGATCTGCATGAATGCGCGGGGAGAGCCCCGTTGGGAGTACGTCTCGGAGTTGCTGCGGATGGACGCCGGTTCGGCCCTCACCGTGCTACCGGATGGAGGCGTGGCGGTGGTGGGGTTTTGGTGGAAGGACCTATTCAAGGACGATCGGGAAGCCAAGGTGTGGCGCTTCTCCGCCGATGGGCGCCTGCTCTGGCAGCGGTCCTATGGTGGTGACAAGGACGACTCGGGCTCCGGCATCGCCCGGCTGGAGGATGGAAGCCTGGTGGTCGTCGGCACGACGATGTCCAAGGGGGCGGGTAAGACGGACCTGTGGACCTTCGGGCTGTCCCCCGAGGGCGAACTGCTCTGGGAGGAGACGTTCGGGGCTCCCTGAGCCGGGGGCCTGTCGTCGCAGTGCGAAAAAGGGGTGCGGCGGTCCGGAAATGGCGTAGAAAACCGGACCTGTGCGCCCCTACAGCCCCCCCAGCCGGATCGTCGTGGGCCTCCTGATGGCCCTTTTCGTGGCGGCCCCCGTGGCCTGCCGCAAGCCCGCCAAGCCCTCCGAGGCCTATACCCAGGCGCATACGCGCTTCGGCAAGCTGTACGGAGAGAAGGGCGATGACGTCTTCCTGGACCCGGAGCTCGCCGAGGTGGAGTCGCTGCTGGCCCAGGTGCCCGCGGACAGCCTCGACGCCCAGGCCGCCCAGGAGCTGCGCGCCCGCATCCAGACCGGCAAGCAGCAGGTCGCCGCCCAGCAGAAGGCCCAGGAAGACGCCATGGCCAAGGCGCGCGAGCAAGGTCCCGCTTCCTCCAACTTCGGCTCGGACACGGGCTCATCGTACGCTTCCGCTCCCTCCGACTCCGAGCCGGCGGACGAGGACTCGGATGCCGGCACGGTCGACGCGGACGCGGGAAGCGGCGTGCCTGGGGTCGGCACCCCGGAGGCCCAGCTGGCCAGCTCCGGCTGCTTCCAGAAGGGTGAGCCGCTCGAGGTGAAGGGCCGCGGCCGCCGGGATCGCTGGGAATTGGCGGACCGCCCGGCGTGTCGCCAGCAGTATGGCGCGCTCCAGGATCAGGTGTTGATCATCGAAGAAGGCAAGGTGCTCGCCCAGGTGCCTCGGAGCGCCCTCCAGGCCATCCCCGTGGATGGCGGTACGGGCCCCACCCCGGATGCCGGCCGCTAAGGCGCGCATCCCCCTTTCGGACCTTCCACGCGGAACCGTCTCATGAACGAACAGACCTTCATGAAGTTGATGAACATCCTCCCCAAGTCCGCCCTGTCCACGGCGGTGGGGATGGCCACCCGCCTGCCCGCGCCGGCCCCGCTGCACCGGGCCGCCATCCGGGCGTTCGCGAAGATGTACAACGTGGACGTGGCCGAGGCGGAGCACACCCTGGAGCAGTACCCGACCTTCGCCGAGTTCTTCACCCGCGGCCTGAAGACGGGCTCGCGCCCGGTGGATCCGGGCGAGAAGGTGGTGGTGTCCCCGGTGGACGGCGCCGTGTCCCAGGTGGGCTACGCCGAGCACGGCCGCGTCATGCAGGCCAAGGGCATCCACTACACCGTGGGCGAGCTGCTCGGTGACGAGGAGGCGGCGAAGCCCTTCCACGGCGGCGCCTGGACCACCATCTACCTGTCCCCGCGCGACTACCACCGCATCCACTCGCCGCTGGGCGGGAAGATCACCGGCTACTCGTACATCCCCGGCGAGTTCTGGCCCGTCAACCCGGCCTCGGTGAAGAACAAGCAGGCGCTCTTCTGCGTCAACGAGCGGCTCGTGACGTACCTGGACACCGTGGCCGGCAAGTGCGCCGTGGTGAAGGTGGGCGCCACCTGTGTGTCGCGGATCAAGGCCGCCTACGAGGACGTCATCACCCACGTGGGCAAGCCGGGCAAGGTGCACCGCTACGACACGGCCATCCCGGTGGAGAAGGGCGGCGAGCTGGGCCGCTTCGAGATGGGCTCCACCGTCATCCTCGTGTTCGAGCCGGGCCGCGTGAAGTGGGACGACAGCCTCCAGCCCGAGGCGGTGGTGCGCATGGGCCGGCGGATTGGAGAGATTCCGTGAGTCAGAAGGTCAGTGGCGTCAAGGGCATGAACGACATCCTCCCCGGCGACGTGGAGGTGTGGCAGCACGTGGAGCGCACGGCCCGCGAGTTGTTCAGCCGCTTCGGCTACAGCGAGGTGCGCACGCCCGTGGTGGAGGACACCGCGCTCTTCGTGCGCACGGTGGGCGAGACGACGGACATCGTCGGCAAGGAGATGTACACCTTCGAGGACAAGGGCGGCCGCAGCCTGTCCCTGCGTCCCGAGGGCACCGCTCCGGCGGCGCGCGCGTACATCGAGCACTCGGTGCTGAACAAGGAGCCCATCACCCGCTGGTTCTACATGGGCCCCATGTTCCGCTACGAGCGCATGAAGACGGGCCGCTACCGCCAGTTCCACCAGATTGGCGCCGAGGGCTACGGCTCCGGCGAGCCCGCCCAGGACGTGGAGCTGATGGACATGGTCGTGCAGCTCCTGCAGAAGCTGGGGCTCACCGACGTGTCGCTCAACATCAACTCGCTCGGTGACGACGCGTGCCGGCCCGGCTACCAGAATCGCCTGGTCGAGCACCTGCGCGCCCACGCCAGCGAGCTGTGCGCCGACTGCCAGGTGCGCCTGGACAAGAATCCGCTGCGGGTGCTCGACTGCAAGAACGAGCGCTGCCAGCAGATCGCCAACGACGCGCCCAACATCCTCGAGTCGCTGTGCGAGCCGTGCCGCGCGCACTTCTCCGAGCTGCAGCGCAAGCTGGACGTGACCGGCATCAAGTACGTGATCAACCCGCGCATCATGCGCGGCCTGGACTACTACACGCGCACCGTCTTCGAGTTCATCGCCTCGCACCCGGCGCTGGGCACCGCGAGCACCGTGGGCGGAGGTGGCCGCTACGACAAGCTGGTGAAGAGCCTCGGCGGCCCGGACGTGCCCGCGGTGGGCTTCGGCCTGGGGTTGGATCGGCTCTGCCTGCTCCTCAAGGAGACCGGTCAGACGTTCTCCCAGCCGGTGGACCTCTTCATCGCCTCGGCGGACGAGGGCTCCTCGGACGAGGCCTTCGGGCTGGTGAGCCGGATGCGCCGCGAGGGACTGCGCGTGGAGTTCGATCCGCGCGGCGGCAGCCTCAAGAGCCAGATGAAGCGCGCGGACAAGACGGGCGCCCGCTTCACCCTGGTGCTCGGACAGAACGAGCGCGAGAGCGGCCAGGCCCAGCTCAAGCCCATGGCCGGCGGAGACTCCATCCCCGTGCGGCTCGCGGACCTGGCCTCCGCCGTGCGCGAGGCGCTCGCCCGGCCGGCCGCTGCTCCCGCCGCCTGAGACGGGAAGAGTCTCAGGAACCCGGGCCTTTCGTCCCGTGGGCTTCCAGACCAACCGCCGGAGGGTGGAGCCAGAACCCCTCCGGTGCGCCCCAGGCGTCCCCGCCATGAAGGTGGCCCTCGCTCATGGTGCTGGGGAGTCCGTGCCAGGCCGCTCCTCTGGGACTTCGGGGAGGGACGAGCGTTCATTATCCGAGGTGCTCTTGTCCCGGAGGGCCTGGCACTGGCGCCACAACGCGTCCTCCAAGAGTCCTGCGCGGGAGATGAACGCGAGCAGGAGGAAGTGTCCGTCCTCCAGGAGGACCTTCACGCTCTTGGGGTAGCGGAAACCGCTGCCGCTGGGGTCGCGGATGTCGAGCGGGGAGACCTGGAGGGGCTCTCCTCGCATGGGCAGCCAGATGAGCCGGCGCTCGGTGAGCCAGTAGCGTCCAGAGCGGCGGTACTGGAGCCAGAAGCAGAGCGCGGTGAGGAGCAGCCATGTGCCCCACCAGACTCTGGAGCCGGGCATCCAGGAGAGCCCGAGCAGCAGCAGCACCCCTGGCAGGAACAGGGACGGAGAGAACCCTCCGGAGCACAGGAGCTTCTCCCCGGGGGCGAGCGGAGTGGGAATGGACTGGAGGACGCTGCGCTCGAGCCGGTCGAGCCGCCGCGCGAGGCCGGTCTCCCGCTCCTCGGGTGGGCCGAGCTGACGGCTCGCGAGCGCTCCGACGCGGGCCCGCAGTCCCTTCACCTCCTGGGCGAGCACGAGTGCCGGCTCGGTCCCGGCCCATCCCTCGGAACGGGCGCGATGATGAAGCCGCTCCAGCGCCTCGATGAGCGCGGGCTCCTGACGGATGGCCTCCCGCAGCGTCTCGAGCCGTGAGCGCAGGTGCAGCTTCCACTTGGGCGCCCGGAGCGCTTCCTCCAGGGTGGTGTAGTGCGCGTGGGCGGCCTCCAGCACCTCGAGCCCGCCTTCGAGCTGGCGGCGGATAGCGTCGGATGACGGCAGCGGGCGTCGCCGCTCCTCGTGAGCAGGAGCCACCTGGATCCACGGGGCTGGATTGGCGGGGAGCGAGCTCGAGACCTGGAACGCCTGATGGGGTGTCGTGGGGGCCCGGGACATCGGAAGAGGCGGGTGGACCTGGAAGGGGACGAGTTGGAAGAAGGTCCTCTTGTCGCCCTTGCGCCTCAGTACGAGCCGCAGGCGCCATCTCAGCTCATGCGTCCTGAACTTGAAGCTGGTGGGCGCATTGGCGCGGATGGCGAGCGTCACGTGGGGGATTTCGAGGAACTCTCCCGCGTTCAACGCCCGGTTCGTGCACGTCAGGAGGGGCTCCGTGTGCACGACCTTCTCTTGTAGGAGAGTCCCATCCTCTCCCTTGCTCGTCACCAACTCGGCGCACTCCGCCGAGACCGACAGGTCATGCTCCCGCAGCCGTTTTTGGGGCCGCAGCTGGATGTGCAGTCTGGTGCTCCCTCCCGGGGGCACGATCGCCGGGTCGAGCCACAATCTGCCCATGGCGTGATTCCAGGCCGGTCTGCGTTTCCGCCATCGGGAGAGGAGTATCCAGCCGATTGCGATGAGGGGGAACACGGGCATGAAACTGTCCATGCCGCGCAGCCCGAAGGAGAAGAACAGGGCGAAGAACCCCAGCATGAACAACCACCCCCGGAAGAGATATCCCAGGGGCTCCTCATCGGGGGCGGCCTTCACCTCCAGAACGTGAGAGGAGTCCGGCCCTGGACCCGTGGCGGCAGGTGCTGGCTGCCTCGTCTCCGCGAGCACCAGGTGGAAGGGCTTCTCCGCCCGGTATGGGGGGTCCAGGAATCTGGAGAGGGAAGCATCGGCCCGCAGAGCCCAGTCCACGGACATCAGGTGCCCATGGTAGGTGAGTGGCAGGACCGGAGCCTCGAGACGGAACGGGTAGCGCAACTCCTGGCCGGCGAGCCACTCTTCTCCCTCGTTCAAGGTGAGCAGGTGCTCGGGGTGGGCCTCATCGAGGATGCTCCCGCCTCGAGCCCGCCATTGCCAGCCGAGGGTCAGCTGCTCACACCGGCATGGCTCGAGGACGTTCACCACGACAGTGCCGGTGATGAACTCCCGAGGCGCATAGGTCCTCCGGCTGTTGTCCAGTTCGATCTGGATCGAACACTTCGCCATCGGCCATCCCCCGGACGAGCGCGCCTCGCCTCCTGAAGGCAGATGACTCATGGTTACGTCTCGGGGAGCGCTGGGGGATCGCTCCGCGGGGCCGATGAACCGTCCGCTGGTGTGTCCTTTGTGCGCTCTGTCGTGCACGCCCCATCCTACTATTCTCCTCCGAGATGAAACCCTTCCTCACCGTCATCGCGGGGCCCACCGCGTCCGGGAAGACCGCGATCGCCATCGAGCTCGCCCGCCGCGAGGGTGGGGAGATCGTCAGCGCGGACTCGCAGCAGGTGTACCGGTCTTTCGACATCGGGACGGCGAAGCCCTCGGCGGAGGAGCTGGCCACCGTGCCGCATCACCTCATCTCCGTGGTGGACCCGCTCGAGCCCTTCTCCGCCGCCGAGTACCAGCGCCGGGCCGACGCGGCCATCGAGGACATTGCCTCGCGAGGCAAGCGCGTCTTCGTGGTGGGAGGCACGGGCATGTACCTGCGCATCCTGCTGCATGGCCTGGTGGAGGCGCCGGGAGCGGACCCCGAGCTGCGCGCGGAGTTGGAGGCGCTCGCCGCCGCCGAGGGCCGGGAGGCCGTGCACCGCAAGCTCGCCGAGGTGGATCCGGAGACGGCCGCGAAGCTGCCGCCGAAGGATCTGGTGCGCACCATCCGGGCGCTGGAGATCCACAAACAGACGGGCAAGCCGGCCTCCGAGTTCCGCAAGGAGCACGCATTCGCCGCGGACCGCTATCCCTTCCGGATGCACGTGCTGTCGCCGCCGCGCGAGGAGTTGTACCAGCGCATCGACGCGCGCACCGCCGCCATGTTCCAGCACGGGCTGGTGGACGAGGTGCGTGAGCTGATCGCCCGGGGTTACGGCGAGGCCGCGCCGATGCGCAGCGTGGGGTATGTGCAGGCGAAGGCGGTGGTGGACGGGACGCTCACGGTGGAGGAGGCCATCCAACAGGCGGCGCAGGAGACGCGCCGTTACGCCAAGCGGCAGCTCACGTGGTTCCGTAAGGAAGCGGGAGCGAGCTTCGTGGAGCCACCGTATGAGGTGTTGTTGAGCCGCGGGTCTGTCTGAGCCGGTTCCGCCTCCCGCTAGCCCGGCGCGCGAGTCGAGCCGCGAGACGCAGAGGGTGGGGCAGGGGGCCTGGACGCACTGGATATTCTGCGCTCCGGGATTTCGCGGGGTTGCGCGCGCACGAGCCCTCAGAATTCCGAGGTAACCGGAGGCGCGTCACCACCGTACGACAGGGCACTCCGCTGAAAGGACTGCCCGATGCACCCGCGTTTCCTGATCCTCCTGGCCGTGCTTGCCACCAGCGCCTGTGGGCCCTCGTCGTCAGTGGACGAGGGCATGGGCGTCATCCAGGAGCTCGACACCTCCGAGGCGGGCATCACCGCCTTCGTGCGAGAGGGCCGGTACAAGGAGTGGCTCGCCGAGCCTGGCGTCCACGAGACGCGAGCGCCGCACGGCAGCAAGGTGCGCGTCTTCTTCAATGACCCGGTCGTCCAGTCACTGCGCGTGGGCAACACCACGCACCCGGTGGGCAGCATCCTGGTGAAGGAGCTGTACGAGAGCGATGGCAAGACGCTCCGAGGTCATGCCCTGGACGTGAAGATCGCCGAGGGCCCCGGCAAGGACACGTGGATCTTCTACGAGGGCTTCGGGCCGGAGTACGCCAGCAACTACTACGGCCGGGGCCACGCGACCTGCCACGGCTGTCATGCCAGTGGCAGGGACTACGTCACCACCGCGCTGCCCTGAGGAGCGCTTCAGGAGGCGTAGCGGCCCGTCTCGTCGGACACGACATCGCTCTCGGTGGAGCGGCTCGACGAGGCGGCCTGCGCGCTGGCGGGGACATGGCCCAGGAGCTGGCGCAGCAGGCGTTCGGGATCCACGGGCTTGGGCAGGAAGGCCTCGGCGCCGGCCTCGAGCGCGCGCTGGCGCACGTGGGGCCGGTTCAACCCGCTCATCACCACCACGCGGGTGTCGCGCGTGAGCGGGTGCTGCTTGAGGCCCTCGCACAGGCGCAGGCCGTCCACCCAGTGCAGCACCACGTCCAGGAGGATGGCCGTGGGCGGGCGGCGAGCCACCGCGCAGAACAGGGCCAGCTCATCGGCGAAGGCCACCACCCGGGCTCCCGTGGACTCCAGGAGCTGCGTCATCGCCTCGCGCTGATCCGGGTCATCATCCACGATGTAGTAGAGGTCCGGCTCGAGCGAGGGAATCGTCGCGGGCAGGGGCTCCACGGCGGTGCGCACCCAGGAGGCCATGGTCTCGCGGATGCCGGCCCAGCGGGCGGCGTGGAGCAGGGAGAGCGGAGTGGGGGAGGAGAGCCCCATCACACCGCCGCCGCCCATGCCGCCCGAGGTGCCGCGGTTGCGAGCCGCGAGGAAGGCCTGGGGAGCACGGCGTCCGGCGCGGCGCAGCCAGGCCATGGAGCGAGCGCCCGCGGCCGAGTCCTCGAGCATCTCATGCAGGCCCTCGCGCACGTAGCGGCGCTCCAGGGCCGAGCCCTCGAGTCCCGCGTCCAGCAGCGCCACGGCGGCGCGGCTGCACGAGGCCAGCGTCTCGGACAGGCCGAGCTGCAGCGGATGACCGAACGCCGCCGCGCCCACGGCGAGCTGTCCGGGGGCCACGAGCGTGCGGCCGGGGCCGTAGGGCAGCCGCGTCGTCTCCAGGGCGGCGAGCTCGAACCCTTCCTCCACCAACCCGTCGCGGGCGGCCATCATCAGCACCTGGCACAGGTCCGCCGGAGTCACCGCGGCCCCGAAGGCGAGCGCGTACACGGAGTGCGCACCGGGCAGCAGCAGCAGCCCATCCACCGAGCCCATGGGCGAGAGCCACAGCCGCGCGAGCGGCGCCACGGACAGCCGGGGCGAGGCATGCCGCAGCCGGGCCTGCACGGCGGAGATGGTGGGAGCGGGCTTGAAGCCCGGGAAGAAGGCATCGCCCATGGAGGGGCCGGCGCCCGTGGCGAGGGCCACCGCGTGGAAGCGCTCGCCGCTGCCCTGGGCCCTTACGACGAGGGGACCGCTCTTGCGCACCGCGGCGGGAGCATCCGGCGCCGAGGGCTGGTTCTCCACCCGCTCGACGCGCCGGGGCACGAAGCGAGCGCCCTGCGACGTCGCCGCGCCCGCGAGCACCTCGCGCACCAGGGCGAGCCCCCCCTGACCCTGGGGCCACGCATCCACCACCCACAGCCCGCCGGGAGTCGAGGGCAGCACCTCGCGATTGCCGTGGGAGAGGATCTCCACCCCGCGCAGCTCATGGGCGCGCCACTCGGGGGGCACGCGGCAGCCGAGCGCGGCGAGCCGGGAGCGGCACTCGGGCGTCAGCAGGGCGGGCGGGGCGATGGTGCCCGGCTCTCCGCTCTCGTACACCCGGACATCGAGCGCGCAGCCGCGGGCCCGTCCATTGAAGAGCAGCGAGGCGGCCAGTCCCGCACCGGCGATTCCACCGCCCACGATGGCCACTCGAGAACCGCTCGCCAGCTTGCTCCCGTTCATCCGCGCCCTCACTCCACCGTCCATCGGACCTCTGGGGGTTTCTGGTTTGTCAGTGCCGCTGAACCTTCGGGGGCGGCATCTCGGCCGCCCCGTACACCACGACCCGATCGCGGCCCTCGCGCTTGGCCTCGTAGAGCGCCGCGTCCGCCGCTCTCAGCAGGGCGTCGGTGCTCTCCTTGGGCTGCGCGGTCGAGTGATCCGCGATCCCCACGCTCACGCTCAGTCCGAAGGGGGCCGGCCGCCCATCGCTGCGCGTCACCTTCACGGTGCGCAGTCCGGCGCGGATCCGCTCGGCGAAGACCGCCGCCTCGGCCGCCGTCTGGTGGGGCAGCAGCGCGACGAACTCGTCGCCGCCGAAGCGGGCCGCGAAGTCCACCTCGCGCAGGTTGGTGCGCAGGTGGCTGGCCAGCGCCAGGATCGCCCGGTTGCCCACGTCGTGGCCCATGCCGTCGTTGATGGCCTTGAGGTGATCCAGATCGATCACCACCACCGACATGGGGTACTGGTAGCGGTTGGCGCGCTTGAACTCCTCTTCCAGCCGCAGGGACAGCGCCCGGAAGTTGGCCAGCCCGGTGAGGGCATCCGTCTGGGCGAGCACCTGGAGCCGCTGCTGCTGCTCGCTCTGGCGCAGGGCGCGATCGATGCGGGCCATCAGCTCGCGGGCGCTGGCCGGCTTGTGGACGAAGTCCACCGCGCCCATCTCCAGGCACTTCTCCAGCGTGGCCTCGTCGGAGTCGCCGGTGAGGAAGATGACGGGCACGGACTCGGTCGCCTTGTCGTGCTGCAGCGACTCGAGCACCGCCAGGCCGTCCTCGTGATCCAGGAAGCGATCCAGCAGGACCAGATCCGGGTGCCGCTCGCGAGCGAGCACCAGACCGGACTCGCCGTCGCTGGCGCCCAGCACATCGAACCGGGCGGCGAGCAGCTCCACCAGACTGTCGCGTGTGCCCGGGTCGTCCTCCACGACCAGGATCAGGGCCCTCTCACTGGGGCGCTCGTGCCGTTCCATGGTCCGCTCCACTTCCCGCGTCTGCCTGGTAATGGCAGGCCGAAAGTCTCGGGTGCCACGCCCGCTGGAGGGTGTGCCCTCCCGCCCGTCCCCGGCCGCCGCCCAAGGCACGCACCCCACGTCCTCCGCCTCCTTCACCCGAGACCCCCGGCTGCCAAGTCCGCTGTCTCCACCACCTGGCCGGGCCACTCGGGCCCGATCACGTGTCAGCCCAGGAGCAAGGGCCGTGCCCCTCTTCACGGCGCCAGAGGGGGGAGTGATTCCAGGGACTTGCAGCGTCCGTCTCGGGAGAAGGCGCCCCCGACCAGGCAAGAGTTGCAGCGTTCCCGGTTATCCCACCAGTAGGAATTCCCGGGAGGAGGGGGTCAGCGTCGGGGGGTGAACTGAACGCGCCGGCCCCCGCCGCCGCCCAGCATCTGGGGGGGAGGCGCCTCCAGACCGAACTGCCACCACATGGGCTCGTACGGCTTCATCTTCAGCTTCTTGTCGTTCTGCAGGGCGGACAGGCTGTTCTTCAGCTTCTCGTCCGAGGGGTTGGCCTCCACGCCGCGCCCCAGCACCCGGAGGGCCTCGTCCTTCTCCTTGTTCTGCACGAGGCACCACGCGTAGACGGCCCACACCAGCGGCTCCTTCTTGCCGGCGGTGACGGCGGCCTCGAAGGACTGCTTCATGGAGGCGAAGTCCTTGCGCTGGTAGTGCAGGGCGCCCTGCATGGCCTTGGCCATGTAGTTGCGCGGGCTGGCCTTGGCGAAGTGCGCCTGGGCCCCGTCCAGATCCTTGGACATGTACTTGAGCATGCCGATCTGCGAGTGGATCTCCGGCCCCACCATGAACTGCCACTTGTCGTAGGCGAGCCCGCCCTCCAGCATCTTGATGGCCCGCTCGACACGCGCCTGGGCTTCCTTCTGGCTGGTGGGCTGCCCCTGGAGCTCCTTCTGGACGGAGCCCATGAGGACCTGCAGTTGGTTGCCGATCCGCCGGGCGAGCACCAGGTAGGTCGCCGCGAAGGCGATGGTGCCGGGGATGATGCCGGCCCAGATGGAGCCGATACCGGACAGCTTGATACCGAGGGTGATGACGAGACCCACACCCAGGGCGATGAGAAGGTTGTACATGGCGCCCGTTTATCCATCAGTGTGTAGGACCGCAATCTTCAGATGCACCCGGACAGGCATCGCGGTATACGTTCGCTTGTTCCAGCCCCAAGGGGCCCTCTGTCGAAATTGGTAGACGAGGCGGACTCAAAATCCGCTGCGGCTGACCCCGCGTCCCGGTTCGAGTCCGGGGAGGGCCATTCCGGGGAGTTCTCGCCCGATGGGAAGGGGCACTACTCCCTCCAGGCGCGCAGTGAGACTCCGGAATCCAGGCGGGAGGTCCTCTCGATGAAGGTGTTGTTGGTGGAGGATGACGCCAGTCTCCGCGAGGGGATGGGGGAGCTGATCGCCGAGCAGGCCCAGGTGCGCGAGGCGGGCAGTGTGGCCCAGGCGTTGGAGGCCTTGAAGGAGGAGCGCTTCTCGCTGGTGGTGACGGACCTGCGCATTGGCGAGAAGGGCGAGGGGGGGCGGATCATCCTGGAGGCGGCGCGTCAGCGGCTGCAGCCGGTGGCGATCGTCAGCGCGGCCACGGCCGAAGAGGTGGTGAAGGTGCTGCGGCCGCACGAGCCGGACGCGGTGCTGGCCAAGCCCTTCCAGATCGAGGACATCCTGGATCTGGTGGAGCGCTTCGTCACCTTGCGGACGCAGGTGGAGACGGCGGCGAAGCGCGTACCGCCGGGCGAGGGGTGGACGGAGGTGGCGGCGGGCGTGCGGGTGGTGGAGGAGCCGGGCGGGTGCCAGTGGCTCCGGATGGAGCCCGGGGCGAGCCAGGGCCGGCCGGTGTACCGGGGGCGCTCGGGCATGGTGGTGGTGGAGGGCTCGCTGGAGGTGGAGGGCGAGCGGCGGACGGGGCACCAATATTTCTACCTGGCGGCCGGACCGCGTGAGGTGCGGACCCACGAAGGATGTCTGGCCGTCTCGATGGCGCTTCGCGGGTAGCGGAGCGCTGGCGGTTCGAGCGTGAGCACGACTCTCTGGCCTGGCACATTCGTGGACGAGGACCGTCTGGGGCGTCCCTCGCGGCGCGCGGCGACGGCGGCGCTCGAGGCGCACCTGTCGGTGTTGAAGGGCGATCCCCTCAAGGCGGCGCTGGCCAACGCGTTGAAGGACGCGGAGGGCCTGGGCGGCCAGGAGCGGCGCTTCACGGCGCTGGCGGTGCGCGAGATGTCGCGGCACCAGCGGCTGTTGGATCTGGCGGCGCGCACGTTGGGGCACCCTCCCAGCAAGATCGGCCTGCTCGAGGATCAGACGCTGGTGCGCTACGTGCTCTGGCGCCGGCTCTTCTGTGGGGCGAGCTGGGCGCGGATCAGCCACGAGGTGAAGCTGCCCGGCCCGGTGCGCCCGCGGACCATCAAGGATGATCTGCTGGCCCAGGTGGCGCAGTCGCCGCTGCCGGAGCCGCCGGTGCCGGCGTCGGGCCCGGAGCGGCTGGCCACGCGCTACTCGTTCCCCAACTGGCTGGTGAACCGGCTGGCCGAGCTGCACCCGGAGCCGCTGCTGGAGGCGATGCTGGCGGCGCTGGACGAGGATCCCTCGCTGCACTTCCGGGTGAGGCCCTCGGGGACGCGGGCCGAGGTGGTGGCGCGGTTGGTGGAGGAGGGCGTGGCGGTGGAGCCGGTGGACGTGGCGCTGGACGCCGTGCGCATCACCGAGGCGAGCCACCGCGTCTTCGAGACGCGGGTGATGAAGGAGGGCCGGCTGCAGGTGCAGGACGTGGGCAGCCAGCTGATCGTCGAGGCCTGCCGGCCGCTGGAGGGCACGCTGTCGGGGCGGCTGGTGGCGGACGTGTGCGCGGGGGCGGGCGGCAAGACGCTCGCGCTGGCGGACGAGGTGGGCAAGGCGGGGCGGGTGGTGGCGGGAGACCGCTCCCGGCGGCGGCTGGCGCAGGCGCGCGAGCGGGCGAAGGAGCTGTCGCTGCGGCACGTGTCCTTCCCGCATCCGCTTCCGCTGGAGCAGGCGGACGTGGTGCTGGTGGACGCGCCGTGCAGCGGGACGGGCTCGCTGGCGCGGGAGCCGGATCAGAAGTGGAAGCTCACCGCGAAGTCGGTGCAGGAGTTCCACGACACCCAGCTGGGGCTGCTGGAGGAGCTGGCGGGCCAGGTGAAGCCGGGGGCGCTGCTGGTGTACGCCACGTGCTCGCTGCTGCCCGAGGAGAACGACGCGGTGGTGCGCGACTTCCTCGCCACGGTACCCGGCTTCACGGTGGAGCCCCTGGCCCCTCTCTTCGGCCCCGAGCGGGCGGCCGTGCTCTGCGATGGCCCCTTCCTCCGGGCGCTGCCGTCCCGGGTGCCGGGAGGCGGCTTCTTCGCGGCGCGGCTTCGCAAGGCCTGAGAGCACGCGGGCCCGAGGGCAGGCGGCATTGACAGTCCTGGCGGCCCCACGCTACGCAGGAAGGCGATCCTTTTTCCGAGAGGTCGCATCCGGTGGCAGCCGACCCCAAGCAGTCCGAGGCCCTCCGTCAGATCCAGGAGGCCTTCCAGTCCGCCCAGTCGCAGATGGCCCAGCTGCGCCAGCAGGTGGAGAAGCACGCCGAGCTGGCCCGGGCGAAGACGCAGAACGACTTCATCCAGAAGGAGAAGGAGCGCGCCCTGCGGGAGCTGGGCGAGGCCGTCTTCAAGCAGGTGCAGAAGGGCAGGCTGGAGTTGCCCTCCACGTTCGCCCCGCTGCTCAAGGCCGTCGAGCAGGCGCAGCACAAGGCCGAGGCCCAGGCCCGGGAGATCAGCGATCTCCTCCAGGAAGGTGAGGAGACGGCCCAGCGGCTGAAGCAAAAAAACGTGGGGGGCTCGAATTCGGGAGTAGCCTCCCGCACGAAGAAGTTGTAGAAGAGCGCCGCTTTCGACGTTGGCAACCACTCCCCAGGTGGTTGCGGCATTGTGGGGCTATAGCTCAGCTGGGAGAGCGCTTGAATGGCATTCAAGAGGTCATCGGTTCGATCCCGATTAGCTCCACAATGAAGAAGGCCCGCCTGGTGAAAACCCGGCGGGCCTTTTCATTTTCGCCGCGCCGCTCGAGCGCACGCTCGCGGCCGGTGGCCTCCACCTGAATCAGCGAAGCCGGGAGGGAAGAGGAAACGCGAACGCCGCGTCCCCACGGGGCGAGGTGTGCCTCGCTCTTGCTCGTGGGAAGGCGGCGGGTGGTACGGCGGGAGGCCAGGGCGACGCTCGGGGCGTCGCGGCTCAGGCCTCGCGGATCATCAGCATCTGGAGCAGATCGCGCAGCATCTGCTTGAGACCGCCGGCCTCGGGCAGGCTCTGGAGGATGCGGGAGGCGGCGTTGGTGGAGCGCTCGATGATGCGCTCGGTGGCGGCGCGGCCCTCGTGCTGCTCCACGAGCTCGCGGGCGCGCTGCAGCATCGTCTCGTCCTTGGGGCCGGGGATGCAGAGCGTCTCCAGCTCCTGGCGGGCCTCGGGCGTGGCGCGCAGGTACGCGGCCAGCAGCGGGAAGGTGCGCTTGCCCTGCGCCAGGTCCGAGTCCGTCGGCTTGCCCACCACGGAGGACTGCCCGTACAGGCCGAGCAGATCGTCACGCAGCTGGTAGGCGGTGCCCACGTAGCGGCCGAAACGCTCCAGCTTGTTGATGAGCTCCGGATCACCGCCGGAGAGCATCGCGCCGCACACGAGCGGCGCCGTGAAGCCGTAGAGGGCCGTCTTCAGGTAGGCCACGCGCAGCGCGTTGTAGATGGACAGCTCGGCCAGCGGCTGGTGCGGCAGGCGGATGTCCATGTACTGCCCGGCGGCGGTGTAGCGGCACACCTTGAGGAAGTAGCGCGTGGCCACGTCCGCGTCCGTCAGGTTGCAGCCCAGCATCACCTCGAGCGAGCGCCCGTAGAGGTGATCTCCGATCACGATCGCGAGGTTCTCTCCGAGCCGCCCCTCGCCGAGCATCTTGTGAAGTGCGGCACCGCCGCGGCGCGTGTCGGCCTGATCCGCGACGTCATCGTGGATCAGCATGAAGGTGTGCAGCAGCTCCGTGGCCGCCGCGAACCGCCACAGGCCCGAGGGCGCCCGCGTGTCGCCGCGGCCCAGGGCGTAGCCCACCAGCACCAGGCCCGGACGGATGCGCTTGGAGGGCCGCAGGCTGTAGCTGCGCACCTGCTCCAGCACCTTGTTCCATGCCGGATCCAGGTGGCGCTCGTCCTCGAGCTCCAGGATCTGATGCAGCACCACCTGCGTCTGGTACTGCACCGTCTTGGCCCAGGACACGAAGTCCACGGGCGACGGGGACGCGGACTGCTGCTGCTCTGCCGCCGGGGGCCCGGCCTGTGGAGACTTCCGCTCTTTCATGACGGGGGAGGTGGCACCCGAGGTTCCGCGCGTCGGCATCGTATCCTGGACTGCGGCAACCAACGTCAGCATAGCGAACCTCCGGGGCTGTGCAGCTTGGGGGGTCGAGCAAGCCCCATGGATATTCTTACGGATTTTAATATCAGAAAACTTTTATACAGGCAATCGCGGAATCTCGTGGAGAAATATTGCCGTTCGAGGAGAGACGGAAGCCTCTCAGAGGGAAAAAGTCGTAATAGGTCCGAGAATACCCAGATGTCTCTATTGACTCATCCCCCTGTTTGTACACCCTCACGGAAAAAGAGCGGCCGGTCCAAAAGGACGTCGGCCGCTCGGATCCGCCACGAGTGGAATTACCTGGCGTTCTTGAAGATGGTCATCACGTCCTTGAGCAGCTTCACGGACTCGTCGTGGGGCCG
Source organism: Archangium sp. (assembly GCF_057119385.1). NCBI lineage: Bacteria > Pseudomonadati > Myxococcota > Myxococcia > Myxococcales > Archangiaceae > Archangium > Archangium sp. The sequence goes on from NZ_DBNGVP010000056.1 coordinate 58,818, forward strand.
CTGGAAGGCGTTGCGGCCCATGATGGAGCCGAAGCCGCCGCCGGCGGCGATCTGGCGGATCTCCTCGAGCAGGTCCTCGGTGGTCTTGGACTCGCCGCCGGAGAAGATGACGATGCGCTTGCCGTTGAAGGCGGACTTCACCACGTCGCGGATGCGATCGGACATGGTCTTGGTGGGGATGTTGAACTTCTCGTAGACCTTCTTGGCCTCGGCCTGCTCCAGGAAGTCCTTGGGCGGCTTGACCTTGATGACGTGGGCGCCGAGCTGGGCGCTGATCTGCGCGGCGTAGGAGATGACGTCGATGGCCTGCTCACCCTCCTTGGAGATGCTGCCGCGGGGGTAGGCCCACAGCACGGTGGGGAGGCCGTGATCCTTGGCCTCGGCGATCAGATCGCGCAGGGCCTCGTACTGCTCGTTGCGGTAACCGGAGCCCGGGTAGATGGTGTAGCCGATGGCCACGCAGCCCAGACGCACCGCGTCCTTCACGGAGCCGGTGACGGCGGACATGGGGTGCTCGGGCTTGCCCAGCGTGTCCGAGTTGTTGAGCTTGAGGATGAGGGGAATCTCACCGGCGTACTTGCCGGCCACGCACTCCAGGAAGCCCAGGGGCGCGGCGTAGGCGTTGCAGCCGGACTCGATGGCCAGGTTGATGTGATAGTCCGGATCATAGCCCGCCGGATTGGGCGCGAAGGAGCGGGCCGGGCCGTGCTCGAAGCCCTGGTCCACCGGGAGGATCACCATCTTGCCGGTGCCGGCGAGCGTGCCGGTGTTGAGCAGGCGGGCCAGGTTGGTCAGCGTGCCGGGGTTGTCGGACGGGTACCACGAGAGGATCTGCTTGACGCGGTCGGTATACGCCATGTGCTCCTCGAGTTGGGGGCGGGAGGCCCCTTGACTTGGCGGGGCGGATTCTGCACAGGCGCGCGCCAGGTACCAAGCAGATCATTCGTAGCTTCGTCGCGACACGAACGCTCGGAGATCGCGCGGAGTGGGCGTGAATAAGTCCGCGCCGTCAGGTGTCATCCCTCCTGTCTTCACTCCCAGCACCCCGGAGTTCCACAGATATGTTCGCTTCCCTGCTTGCCGCCGTGCTGCTCACCGCCGCACCCGCACCGCTCGATGTCGTCAAGTCGGGCAACACCGAAGTCCAGAAGATCATCACCGCGAAGGGGGGCACCGCGGAGCAGCTCTCCAAGACGGTGGATCGCTTCGTGGACTGGGGTGAGTTGTCCAAGCGGGCGCTCGGAGAGACGTGGGACAAGCTGACGCCCGCCCAGCGCACGGACTTCTCGGAGACGATGCAGGGCCTGCTGCGCGCCTCCTACGCCCAGAGGGCGCTCAGCCAGGGCAGGGCGCTCGTGCAGTACGGCCAGCAGTCCATCCAGGGCAACGAGGCCACCGTGGGCACCAAGGTGATCATGAGCCGCGACCGGCTGCCCGTGCAGTACAAGCTCTTCCGCGCGGCCGGCAAGGACGAGTGGCGCATCTACGACATCGTCACCGATGACATCTCGCTCCTGGAGACGTACCAGGGCCAGTTCCGGAAGATCATGGCCGACAAGGGCTTCAACGGCCTGCTGACCACCCTGAAGGCCAAGCGGGCGCAGCTCGAGAAGTCGCTCGAGTAGCGCCCGCCCGGGCCGCGTCCACGGGGCCCTCTACAGGGCCTTCTCGTAGACGCGGTAACGCTTGGACTGCTTGCCGCCCATGGACTCGATGGCGCGGTTGACGAGGTGGTTGTCCTCGAGCGTCCAGGAGATCTCCCCGCCCTCGTAGCCCAGCTCGCGCGCCTTGTTGAGCGTGTCCAGGTAGAGGATGGCGTCCAGGCCGCGGCGCCGGTAGCCCTCGACGGTGCCCAGGAGGATGAGGCGCAGCCGGCGGATGCGGCGCGAGGCCAGCAGCAGCTTCGCCAGGCCGATGGGCAGGCCGAAGGTGGTGAGCCGGCCGTTGGCGGCCTTGATGGCCTCGTTGGCGTCGGGGATGGTGAGCGCGAAGCCCACGGGCTGGCCCTTCACCTCGGCCACCAGCGCGAGCTCCGGCCGCACCATCTGCTTGAGGTCGCGCGCCAGGTGGTCGAACTCGTGCTCCGTCATCGGGACGAAGCCCCAGTTCTTCTCCCAGGCCGAGTTGTACATCGTCTTGACCCGGGCCACCTCGGCGTCGAACTCCTTGAGGTTCACCGGGCGCACCGTGACGCCCTCGCGCTGGCGGATCTTCTCCGCGATGCGCGCCACCTTCTCCGGGGGAGGGGTGGAGGAGGACAGCTCCCAGGCGAACAGATCCTTGGCCTTGGTGAAGCCGTTGGCCTCCAGGAGGGCGGCGTACCAGGGCGGGTTGTACGTCGTCATGATGGCCGGCGGGGTGTTGAACCCCTCGATGAGCAGGCCCACCTCGCCGTTGGTGGAGTAGCTCATCGGGCCGATCACCGAGGCGAAGCCCTTGGCGCGCAGCCACTCGGCGGCCTTCTCGAAGAGGGCCCGGGCCACGCCGGCATCATTCACGCACTCGAAGAGGCCGAAGAAGCCGACGTTGGTGCCGTGGAACTCGTTGTAGCGGGGGTTGTTCACCGCCGCGATGCGCCCCACCACCTTCCCGGCCCTGCGGGCGAGGAAGAACTCCACCTCGCCGAACTCGAAGAAGGGGTGCTTCTTCGGGTCCATGAAGTCCCGGCGCTCCATCTCCAGGTGCGGCACGAAGTTCGGGTCGCCCTCGTAGATGGAGTAGGTGAGGCGGATGAAGGCCGTGCGGTCCGCCGGGCTCCGGACGGGAGTCACCTCCACATCGGCGGGCAGGGGAGGCTGCTTGGATTCGGTGTTCTGCATCTCGGCGGCGACGGCCATGGTGGTGTCCTAGCTCCTGTCCTCGTGCCCGTTGCGGATGAAGAAGTTGGCGCCCTTCTCCAGCAGCATGCCGGGGATGTTGGCGCGCTTCTCCCAGAGCTTCATCGGCATCTGCCCCAGCTTGCGGATGTCCTCCGGCTGGAGGTTGGCGGCGCGCCAGGTGAGCGTCTCCACCGCGTCGAACAGCTTGCCGGCCACCTCGCGCGAGGACATGCGCGAGAGCTGATCCAGGGTGAAGCCGTGGTGGCCGTGGGTGCCCTCGCTGGCGGCGGCCCACTTCTCGGAGGCCTTGTTGTTGCGCACCCTCGTGCCGGGGCGGGCGATCTGCACCGGGGTGTACGTGGAGGGCCGCGTCTGGGGGATGACGTCCAGCTTCTTGCCAATCTGCTCGAAGATGTCGAGCACCCGGTCCAGCTGCTCGTCCGTGTGCGTGGCCATGTAGCTGGTGCGGATGAGGGCGTGCCCCGCCTCCACCGCGGGCGGAATCACCGGGTTGGCGAACACGCCCGCCTCGTGCAGGGCCCGCCAGAAGCGGAAGCACTTCACCTGATCGCCAATGTGCACCGGCACCACCGGCGTCACCGACACGCCCGTGTCGAAGCCCATGGCGCGGAAGCCGTTGTGCATCTTCTCGGCGATGTCCAGCAGGCGCGCGCGCCGCTGCGGCTCGGCCTCGATGATCTCCAGCGCCTTGAGCGCCGAGGCCACGGCGGCCGGCGTCATGGACGCGGAGAAGATGACCGAGCGCGACTTGTGGCGGATGTAGTTGATGACGTCCGAGGGGCCCGAGAGCACGCCGCCCAGCGAGGCGAAGCTCTTGGAGAACGTCCCCATGACGAGGTCCGTCTCCTTCTCCAGCCCGAAGTACTCCGAGGTGCCGCGGCCCTTCTCGCCCAGCACGCCCATGGCGTGCGCATCATCCGTCATCACCCGCGCGCCGTACTTCTGCGCCAGCTCCACGATGCGGGGCAGGTCGCAGAGGTCGCCCTCCATGGAGAACACGCCGTCGGTGATGATGATCTTCCCGGCCTTGGGCTCCTTCTCGGCGGCCTGCTGCAGCAGCTGCTCGAGGTGCTCCAGGTCGTTGTGACGGTACTTGCGCTCGGTGGCGAAGGACAGGCGGATGCCATCCACCAGCGAGGCGTGGTTCTGCCGGTCCGCGAAGACGATGTCGTGACGGCCCAGGATGGAGGAGAGCGCCAGGTTCGTCTGGAAGCCGGTGGAGATGACCACCGCGGCCTCGCGGTTGAGGAACTTCGCCAGCCGCTGCTCCAGCTCCTCGTGCAGCGCCAGGGTGCCGTTGAGCAGACGCGAGCCGGAGCACGTGGTGCCGTAGCGCTCCACCGCCTTGATGGCCGCTTCCTTCACCCGAGGGTCCGCGCTCAGGCCCAGGTAGTTGTTCGAGCCCACCATGATGATACGGCGGCCTTCGATCTGGACCTCGGTGGCACCGTACGACTCCTCGATCGCCCGGTAGTACGGATAGAGACCCGTGGCCTTGGCGATGCGGTAGTCCTTCCAGCTCCGGCACTTCTCGAAAACGTCACTCATGGCGCTCTTCTCTCGTGGGGAAGATCCGCCTCCGCGGATCTCCAGGGCGCGCTTCTCGCGGTGTTCTCTCCGACCCGGGGCACCACAAGCGCGCGTCCTCCTCCTCGGGGGGCTTGGAGTCGCCGTCATTATTGAGTCACCCTCCGGGTGTCAAGACACGGACGGTGGCCCGCGAGCCCCGGGGTTCACTGGGAATCCTCGGGTAGGGGTTGACACCTGGGGATATTCCCGTCGAGGGGCGGACGGGTGCGCAACCGGTTGCACAACCGGGACTCAGGTGCCCTGGTTCAGAGGGGAGATGTCACACGGATGGCTTCCACACACGGGGTGGAAGGCTTCCAGGCCGGGGGGTGTTCGTTCCCAGATTCGCTGAGGCCGTGACAGGGGGCGGGAAGTCTGCTTTCTGGCGAGCCTCCTTCGACTGGCGACTGGGGATACGCGTGGCTGACTCTCTTCGACGGCGTGGGTCCGAGGCCTTCATCCGGGGAACGCTCGCCCGGCCCTGGCGGGTGTTGCTGGCCTTCACGGTGCTGGCGCTCGGTGGCGCGCTGCTGGCTGGACGGCTGGACTTCCGTGGCTCCTTCGTGGAGCTGCTGCCCAGCGAGACCCGCGAGGTGCAGGACCTGAACCGGGTGGCCCAGAAGGCCGGCGGTGACGGCTACCTGGTGGTGCGCGCGCGCGGCGCCGCGCCCGAGAAGCTGCGGGAGCTCTCCAACGCGCTGTCCCGGAAGCTCGAGACGCTTCCCGAGGTGCGCTACGTGGAGAACCACTTCGACGTGGGCTTCTTCGAGGAGCGCGGCCTGCTGCTGATGCCCACCGAGAAGCTCCAGGAGCTGCGCGCGGACGTGGACGCGCGGCTGCGCTACGAGAAGCAGCAGGCCATCGCGGTGGATCTGCTCGACGAGGCGGACGCGCCGCCGGACTTCGACGCCATCGTCAAGAAGTACAGCCCGGACACGCCCATGCGCGAGTACCTCGGCAACGCGGACGGCTCCGAGGTGTACCTGATGGTGAAGCCGGGCGGCACCGCGGGCGACATCGTCTTCGCGCAGAAGCTGGTGGATGACGTGCAGCGCGTGTCCAACGAGGTGGTCCAGGGCTACCCCGGGGTGACGCTGGACTACGCCGGCGCCTTCCAGGCCCGCATCGAGGAGGACGTGGTGATGCGCAGGGATCTGTCGCGCGCCGCCATCCTCTCGGCGGTGATGGCGGTGGGCATCATCCTGCTGGCCACGCGGCGGCTGTGGGCGCTGGCGGTGGTGGGCGTGCCCGTCATCTTCGGCGTGTCGCTGACGTTCGCCTTCGCGGAGCTGGCCATCGGCCACCTCAACATCGTCACGGGCTTCCTGGTGGCCATCCTCATCGGCCTGGGCCTGGAGTACGGCATCCACCTGGCCATGCGCTACTGGGAGGAGCGGCGCGAGCACCCGGCCGCCGAGGCGCTGGGCGAGGCCGTGCGCGGCACCTTCGCCGGAGCGCTCACCTCGGCGTTGACGAACGCGGCGGCCTTCTTCGTGCTCGTGTTCGCCCAGTTCGAGGCCTTCAAGCAGTTCGGCCTGCTGGCCGGCGTGGGCGTGCTCCTGGCCGTGCTGGTGGCGTACGGGCTGGGTCCGGCGCTGCTGGTGATCGGCGAGCGCCTGCGCCTGGGGCGCAAGCCGGCCGGGGTCCACGCACCCGAGGCTCCGGCGCGGCAGGTGCCGTCCAAGCCCCACAAGCCCTGGCCCACGGCCGTCATCGCGGGCCTGCTGGTGGCGGTGCTCGGCTTCGCGGCGTACTCCGTCTACGTGCTGCCGCGCATCGGCTTCGAGACGAACATGCGCAAGCTCCGGGGCGAGTCGCCCTCGGTCGTGCTCGATGACCACATCAGCGAGCAGCTCGGCACGCACCTCAACCCGGCCATCCTCCTGGTGGACGACCTCGAGCAGGCCCAGGTGGTCGAGGACGTCATCACCGAGGTGAAGACGCGCCACGGCGCCGGGTCCACCTTCAAGCAGTACGCCTCGCTCAACGAGCTGCTGCCCCAGGACGTGCCGGGGCACCAGGAGCAGCTGGCCGCGCTGCGCGCCACGCTGGAGCGGCTGCCCGAGGAGGCCCAGAAGGATCCTCGCCTGGAGAACGTGAGGAAGATGCTGGAGGCCCAGCCCTACGGGGAGGCGCAGCTGCCCCTCGAGGTGCGTCGCCGCTTCGAGGCGCAGGACGGCAAGGGCATGTTCCTGCTGCTGTTCCCCTCGGTGTCCAACCACGACACGCGGGAGCTGTCGGCGTGGGCCGCGCAGCTCGACGAGGTCATCGCCGGGGCCAAGGCCCGGGGCGTGGACCTCGCGGTGTTGGATAGCAATCGGATCGCCGCCCGCATCTTCTCCATGGTGCGCGCGGATGGCCCCTTCATCCTCTGGTCGGCCGCGGCGGTGGTCTTCTTGACGATCCTCCTCAGCCTGCGCAGCTTCAAGCGAGCCTGCCTGGTGGCCGGCCCTCTGTTCCTGGGCATGCTCTGCCTGGCCGGAGGCATGTACCTCTTCGACGTGCAGCTGAACTTCATCAACGCCGTGGTGCTCCCCAACCTGCTCGCCATCGCCGTGGACAACTCGGTGCACCTCTTCCACCGGTATGAGGAAGAGGGCCCCGGCTCCCTCGGCCACGTGGTGCGCCACACGGGCTTCGCGGCGGTGGTGGCCACGCTGTCCAACGCGGCCGGCTACGGCGCTCTGTTGATTTCACATCACGCCGGACTGCGCTCCATCGGACAGATTGCACTTCTGGGGGTGATGTGCACCTTCCTGGGTACGACGGTTTTCTTCCCGGCGATGCTCGCCTTGCTGGAGCGCTGGAAGAACCGCAAGAGGGATGGGGGCATGATTCGGAGCCTGGACATCGCGGTGAAGGAACCCACCGGCGAACCGGGGGAGCGTAAGTCTGCGTGAACGCTTGGACCTCGTATGAGCGCGCCCGAGCGGGCGTCCGGAACGTCCACCTGCGAGCAGTCGACGTCGTCATGATCGTCTCCTGCTCGTTCGCCGCTCTGACGCTCCTGGGCCCGGCCCGCTGGGCCCCCGGCTCTACGAAGTCCATCGTCTACTTCGCCGTCTTCGCGCTCGGGCCCCTGGTCCTGCGCACCCTGGAGTCCTACTTCCCCCAGCACCGGCTGCTGGCCTTCTTGGCCAACTTCTGGCTGCTGCCGGTGCTCGGCCTCAGTCACGAGGTGCTCAGTCCCCTGGTGACCGCCGTCACCCCGGTGCTGCGGGATGCCCAGCTCGTCGCCATGGATCAGCGGCTGTTCGGGGCCCAGGCCTCGGTGGTGCTCGGGCAGCTCGTGCCGCCCTGGCTCACCGACATCCTGATGATCTGCTACTACGGCCACTTCATCTGGCCGTTGATGCTGGGCGTGGTGCTGTACTTCGCCGGCCGCCACGACGCCTTCGACGAGTACCTGCTCGCGCTCAGCCTCTTCTTCACCTTCAACTACCTGTTCTACGCGCTGGTGCCCGCCATCGGCCCGCGCTACTTCCTCTCCTTCGCCTTCGACCAGCCGCTCCAGGGTGTGTGGGTGACGGCCTTCCTGGACTCGGTGATGCGCCTGCCGAGGTTCGCGCAGGACTGCTTCCCCTCGGGCCACACGGGGACCACGCTGCTGGTGTTCGTGTACTCCTGGCGTTTCGCGCCGCGTTACTTCCGGGTGACGTTGGTGCCCGGCCTGTTGCTCATCGCCGCCACCCTGGTGGGCCGCTTCCACTACGCCACGGACCTGCTGTGCGCCGTGCCGCTGGTGGCGGTGGTGGTGGGCCTGGCCGTAGGGTGGGGCCGGACGTTCGCCCGGCGCGATCCCGTGGCGCGCCCGGTGACGATGGACGCTATCGTGCGCCCCTGAACAAGGGAGCGTATGCATGAGCAGGCAGATCCTCGCGGGCCGCGTGGCCCATCTCGGTACCACCGTCTTCTCCGAGTTCAGCGCGCTGGCCCTCGAACACGGGGCCATGAACCTGGGGCAGGGCTTCCCTGACTTCGACGGGCCCGAGGCCGTGAAGGAGGCCGCTCGCAAGGCCATCACCGACGGGGTGAACCAGTACGCCCCCAGCCCCGGTCTGCGTGACCTGCGCGTGGCCATCGCCGAGCACGGCGCGCGCTTCCACGGACACACCGGCATCGATCCGGACACCATGGTGACCGTCACCAGCGGTGCCACCGAGGCCATCCTCTGCGTGATGCTGGGCCTGGTGGACCCGGGCGACGAGGTGGTCCTCTTCGAGCCCTTCTACGACTCGTACGACGCCAACGTCGGCTTCATCGGAGCGAAGGCGCGCTACGTGCCGCTGCGCCCGCCGGACGGCTCGCACGCCACGTGGTGGTTCGATCGCGACGAGGTGCGCGCGGCCTTCGGTCCCCGTACGCGGCTGCTCGTCCTCAACTCGCCCCACAACCCCACCGGCAAGGTGTTCACCCGCGAGGAGCTCGAGTTCCTCGGCGGCCTGTGCGCTGAACACGAGGTGAAGGTGCTCTCGGACGAGGTGTATGAGCACATCCTCTTCGGCCCGGCGCGTCATGTGCGGCCCGCCACGGTGCCCTCGCTGGCGGACCGGACGCTCACGGTGAGCAGCGCCGGCAAGTCGTTCAGCCTCACCGGGTGGAAGATCGGATGGATCATCGCTCCGCCACCCCTGCGTGACGCGGTGCAGCGCGCGCACCAGTTCGTCACGTTCGCCACGGCCTCGCCCCTGCAGGCGGCCTCGGCGGCGGCGCTGCGGCTCCCGGACTCGTACTTCCAGGAGCTGGGCGCCATGTACCTGGCCAAGAGGGATCGGCTGCTGACGGGGCTCGCGGAGGCGGGGCTGAAGGCGTACGCGCCCGAGGGCAGCTACTTCATCATCGCGGACATCTCGGACAGGGGCTTCGCGGACGACGTGGCCTTCTGCCGGCACCTCGTGACGGAGGTGGGAGTAGCGGCCATCCCTCCGAGTGTTTTCTACAGTCCCGAGCACAAGCAGTTGGGGCAGGGGATGGCGCGCTTCGCCTTCTGCAAGACGGAAGCGGTACTGGATGAAGCGGTGCGCCGGTTGAAGGTGGGGCTGGCTCGGGCCCGCTGACGCCTGGTCTCCCAGAGGCCGGGTGGCTTGCGACCCCTACACCCGGGTGTTACACCCCCGCGCCACACCGTGAGCTTCTTCGGCGAACTCTACCTCCGCTCCACACTGCCGTTCCTTTCCGAGGAGACGACGGCGAAGGAGGTGGCGTACCTCGCGAGGCGCTTCGAGCAGCTCGAAGTGCCCGGGCCGGTGGTGGACCTGGGCTGTGGTCATGGCCGCCATGCCGCGCGTCTGAATGCCCGGGGGCCGCTGGCGGATCGGGTGCTCGGCCTGGAGCTGGATGCCCTGTCCCTCCAGGAGCGGCTGCCTGGGTTTCCAGCGGTGCGAGCGGACCTCCGCTCCCTTCCATTCCGGACGGGCTCGCTGGCGGGCGCGTATGCCTGGTACTCGACGCTCTTCGTCTTCTCGGACGAGGAGCACGAGGCGCTGCTGCGCGAGGTGGCGAGGTGCCTGCGGCCCGGTGGCCTCCTGGTGCTGCACACCGTGCCGTACGATCGGCTCGCGTCACAACCGGAGGCTTCCTTCTCTACCCGGTTGCCGGACGGTAGCCTGCTCGAGGAGCGGAGCCGGTTCGACGCGGTGCGTGGCCGCGACGAGGCCACGAGGAGGCTCACGATGCCGGACGGACGTGTTCTGTCGGGCCACTATGCCATTCGTTACTATCCTCTTGCGGATCTGACGCGGCTGTTGGAAGCGACGGGTTTTTCGGTGTGCTGGGTGCACGGCGGGTTGGAGGAGGAGCGGCCCTCGGACACATCGGTGGATCTGATCGTGGGCGCCCGGCTGCGGTTGCACCCGGGATCCGAAACGGTGAATTTCAGGAGTGGAAGCTCGACATGAGCGGAAGCTCGACGCGGGACATCGTCCAGTGGACTCGAATGAAAAACGCCGCCCGCGCGTGACCGGGCTCGGCAACCTGCCGGAGAAGGTGGACGTCTACGAGGTGGGGCCTCGGGACGGCTTGCAGAACGAATTGCGCACCCTGCCCACGCGCGACAAGGCACGCCTCATCGAGGCGTTGATCGCGGCGGGGGAGAAGCGCATCGAGGTGACGTCCTTCGTGTCACCCAAGTGGATTCCGCAGCTCGCCGACGCGGAGGAACTGCTGCGTCTGGTGGGGCGGCGCGAGGGCGTCACCTTCTCGGCGCTGGTGCCCAACCTCAAGGGCCTGACGCGCGCCAAGGAGGCGGGCCTGGAGGAGGCGGCCGTCTTCATCTCCGCGTCCGAGGCCCACTCGAAGAAGAACATCAACAAGACCATCGCCGAGGCGGTGGCCGAGGCGCGGCAGACCACCGAGGCCGCGCTGAAGGCGGGCCTGCGGGTGCGCGGCTACCTGTCCACGGTGTGGGGCTGCCCCTACGAGGGCGAGGTGCCCGTCTCCCGCGTGGTGGAGATCAGCCGCGCCCTGGTGGACGGCGGCATCTACCAGCTCAGCCTCGGCGACACGATCGGGGTGGGGACGCCGCGGCAGACGGAGACCCTGCTCAACGCGCTGCTCGAGCACGTGCCGGTGGAGAAGCTGGCGCTGCACCTGCACGACACCCGCGGCACCGCCCTGGCCAACGCGCTGGTGGGCCTGCAGCTGGGCGTGACGACCTTCGACGCGAGCATCGGCGGACTGGGCGGATGCCCCTACGCGCCGGGCGCGGCGGGAAACCTGGCCACCGAGGACCTCGTCTACATGCTCCATGGCATGGGCGTGCAGACGGGCATCCAGCTCGACAAGCTCGTCGAGGCCGGCATGGTCGCCCAGGAGCTCATCGGCCGGAAGCTCGCGGGCAAGTTCCTCCAAGCGGCCCTGGGCGAGCGCGAGAAGAAGGCGAACCGCCGGGCCACCACCTGACATTCCACATGCGAAACCCCCAACCCAACCCCATCCCCACGCCCTACAAGCCCCGGCACCACGTGCGCATCGTGACGGCCGCTTCGCTCTTCGACGGGCATGACGCCGCCATCAACGTGATGCGCCGGCTCATGCAGGCCTCGGGCGCGGAGATCATCCACCTGGGGCACAACCGCTCCGTGGCGGAGATCGTCGACTGCGCCATCCAGGAGGACGCCCAGGGCATCGCCATCACCTCGTACCAGGGCGGCCATGTCGAGTTCTTCAAGTACATGATCGATCTGCTGCGCGAGCGCGGCGCGAACATCAAGGTGTTCGGCGGCGGCGGCGGCACCATCCTCCCCACCGAGATCGAGGAGCTCCACCGCTACGGCGTCACGCGCATCTACTCGCCGGACGACGGCCGCGCGCTCGGCCTGCAGGGGATGATCGACGACCTCATCTCCAAGTGCGACTTCGAGAAGCGCACCCCGGAGTTCGCGCCCGTGCTGTCCTCGCTGCCCCAGCGCGAGCCGTCCAAGGTCGCCTCGCTCATCACCATCGCGGAGAACTTCGCCTCCGCGGGGGACGCGCTCCGCGAGGCGCTCGGGAAGCTCAACGCCAACACCCCGCGCGTCCCCGTGCTCGGCATCACCGGCACCGGTGGCGCGGGCAAGTCGAGCCTCGTGGACGAGCTGGTCCGCCGCTTCCTCGCGGACTTCCCCGACAAGACGCTCGCGGTGCTCTCCATCGATCCGTCCAAGCGCAAGTCCGGCGGCGCGCTGCTCGGCGACCGCATCCGCATGAACGCGATCGACAACTCGCGCGTGTACATGCGCTCCATGGCCACGCGCCAGAGCAACCTCGCCATGTCCAAGCACGTCGGCGAGTCGATCGAGATCTGCAAGGCCGCCGGGTTCGATCTCATCGTGGTGGAGACGTCCGGCATCGGCCAGTCCGACACGGAGATCACCGAGCACTCGGACGTCTCGCTCTACGTGATGACGGCCGAGTACGGCGCGGCGACGCAGCTCGAGAAGATCGACATGCTCGACTTCGCGGACGTGATCGCCATCAACAAGTTCGACAAGCGCGGCTCGCTGGACGCGCTGCGGGACGTGCGCAAGCAGTGGAAGCGCAACCACAACGCCTTCTCCACGCCGGACGAGGCGCTGCCCGTCTACGGCACCATCGCCTCGCAGTTCAATGACCCGGGCATGAACCAGCTGTACCGGGCCATCATGGACACGCTCGTCCGGAAGACCGGGGCTTCGCTCCAGTCGCACCAGGAGATCACCCCGGGGATGAGCGAGAAGAAGTGGATCATCCCGCCCGAGCGCACCCGGTACCTCGCGGAGATCGTCGAGACCTGCGAGGCCTACGACAAGTTCGTCCGCGCCCAGGCCGCCATCGCCCGGCGCATGTACCAGCTGCACGGCACCATCGAGGCGCTGCGCGCCAACGTGGGCAAGACGCGGCTGGAGATCGTCGAGCCCCGGGACGCCTCGGACGTGGTGCACGTCACCCAGCGCGTCGAGGGCGAGCCGGCCTACCTCGCCGATCTGGCGGGGCTCTACCAGGACCTGGAGTCGCGCCTGCACCCCGAGTGCAAGCGGCTGCTGGACGAGTGGCCGGCCACGAAGCGCCGCTACGCCGCGTCCAAGTACCAGTACCAGGTGCGCGACAAGGTCATCGAGATCGATCTCTTCACCGAGTCGCTCTCGCACCTGCGCATCCCCAAGATCGCCCTGCCGAAGTACGAGGACTGGGGCGACGTCCTCACCTGGCTGCTGCGTGAGAACGCGCCGGGCGCCTTCCCGTTCACCGCGGGCGTCTTCCCGCTCAAGCGTGAGAACGAGGACCCCGCGCGCATGTTCGCGGGGGAGGGTGGCCCGGAGCGCACCAACAAGCGCTTCCACTACGTCTCGCGCGGGCTGCCCGCCAAGCGCCTGTCCACGGCGTTCGACTCGGTCACGCTCTACGGTGAGGACCCGGACCACCGCCCGGACATCTACGGCAAGGTGGGCAACTCCGGTGTGTCCATCGCCAACGTGGACGACGCGAAGAAGCTCTACTCGGGCTTCGATCTCGCGGATCCGTCCACCTCGGTGTCGATGACCATCAACGGTCCGGCGCCGATGCTGCTCGGCTTCTTCCTGAACGCCGCGGTGGATCAGCAGTGCGAGAAGTGGATCCGCGCCCAGGGCCAGACCGAGCAGGTGGAGAAGAAGATCACCGAGCTCTACCAGCGCCGCGGGATTCCCCGGCCGCGCTACCAGGGCGAGCTGCCCCAGGGCAACGACGGCCTGGGTCTGCTGCTGCTCGGCGTGTCCGGTGACGAGGTGCTTCCCCGGGAGACCTACGAGAAGATCCGCGCCTCCACGCTGCAGGCCGTGCGCGGCACCGTGCAGGCGGACATCCTCAAGGAGGATCAGGCGCAGAACACCTGCATCTTCTCCACGGAGTTCGCCCTGCGGCTGATGGGCGACATCCAGCAGTACTTCATCGACAAGAAGGTCCGCAACTTCTACTCGGTGTCCATCTCGGGCTACCACATCGCCGAGGCGGGGGCGAACCCCATCTCCCAGCTGGCCTTCACCCTGGCCAACGGCTTCACCTTCGTCGAGTACTACCTCTCGCGAGGCATGCACATCGACGACTTCGCGCCCAACCTGTCGTTCTTCTTCTCCAACGGCATGGACCCCGAGTACACGGTGCTCGGGCGCGTGGCGCGGCGCATCTGGGCCAAGGCCATGCGCGACAAGTACGGCGGCAACGAGCGCTCGCAGAAGCTCAAGTACCACATCCAGACTTCTGGCCGGAGCCTCCACGCCCAGGAGATCGCCTTCAACGACATCCGCACCACGTTGCAGGCCCTGCTGGCGCTCAACGACAACTGCAACTCGCTGCACACCAACGCCTACGACGAGGCCATCACCACGCCCACCGAGGAGAGCGTGCGCCGGGCCCTCGCCATCCAGCTCGTCATCAACAAGGAGTTCGGGCTCTCCAAGAACGAGAACCCGAACCAGGGCTCCTTCATCGTCGAGGAGCTGACGGACCTGGTCGAGGCCGCCGTGCTGACCGAGTTCCGCTCCATCTCCGAGCGCGGTGGCGTCCTCGGGGCCATGGAGCGCATGTACCAGCGCTCGAAGATCCAGGAGGAGTCGCTCTACTACGAGACGCTCAAGCACGATGGGACGCTGCCCATCATCGGCGTGAACACCTTCCTGGATCCCAAGGGCTCTCCGACGATCATCCCGCCGGAGGTCATCCGCGCCACGAAGGAGGAGAAGGACTACGCCATCAGCTCGCGCGACGCCTTCTGGAAGCGCAACGAGGCGACCGCTCCCGAGGCGTTGAAGGCCGTGAAGCGCGCCGCGCTCGACAACGGGAACATCTTCGCCGCGCTGATGGACGCTTGTAAGGTCTGCACGCTGGGGCAGATCTCCCGCGCGCTGTACGAGGTGGGCGGGCAGTACCGGCGCAACATGTAGTGAGGGGCGGGGAGACCCTCACCCTGACCCTCTCCCAGAGGGAGAGGGGACGAACACGGGCCTACCGCGATGCCGCGGGGCCCATCTGCATGATCGCCGCCGAGGTGTTCGCCGGAGAGCCCTGCACCGAGGGCTCCTGCGCGGGCGCCTGCGGCTGCGTCTCGACGGCCGTGTCCGTGCTCGCCGGGGCGCTTCCACCCGTGCTCTCCGCCTGCGCGGCCACGGCCGGCTCCGCCGGAGCGGCGGGAGCCTGCTTCGTGGCCACGGCGGGCGCCTGCTCCTCCAAGCCGGGGGGCATCCGGCGCGGCGGAACGACCAGGGGCGGAGGAACGGGGCAGCGGGTGCAGGGGCCCCGCAGGGGCACCGCGAGCACCTGGCCGATGCGCAGGAACACGCCGCGCATCCGGTTGGCCTTCTTGATGGCGTTGATGCTGGAGCCGTAGCGCAGGGCGATGCCACCCACCGTGTCGCCCGAGCGCACGCGGTGCATCTGGATGTTCTTGTCCGGCTGCAGCGCGAGCAGCGGGGCCACGCGGCGGCCCAGCTCCTGGGCGCGCGGGTTGAAGAAGCGCACGTGGAAGTGATCGCGGTGCCCACGTGCGTGCTTCACCAGCGACCTCGCTCCGGAGTTGAAGAGCGAGTCCAGCCACTCCTTGCTCTCGCCCTTGCGCAGCGCGTAGTCGTACAGGACCTTCTGCACGCGCTTGTCCACGAGGATCATCTGCACGTCCGTGTGGATGGCGAGCGACTTGAGCAGGGCCCAGTTCAGCTCGAGATCGATGTGATTCTCGCGCGCGCGCACGCGCACGGGCTCGGCGGTGGGGTAGTAGAAGCCCAGGTCCACGTCCCGGCCGTTCTGGTGGCTCTTGTGCGGGCGCAGGTAGCCGCCCTCGCGCGAGCTGAGCTGATTGACGCGCAGCGGCGGCGCCTTCGGGTACTGGGCGCGCACCTCGCGGATGGCCGTGGACAGGTAGTCCACCGTCTCCTTCGTGGCCCACGCCAGCTCGGGCGAGACCACGATCCAGTCATTGTTCTCCGGCTGCGGCACGCGCACGGCGTTCACCATGCGGCCGCTCTCCACGAACCCCACCGAGATGGAGCCCAGCGCGGCCGGATCCTTCTTCCACATCGCCGTCAGCTCCTCGTCCGACAGCTCCGCGGTGTAGAGCGGCCCGTTGGGGACCACGCCGTTCGCGTCCGTCGCCTCCTCGGCCTCGCCCTCGTCCGCGTCGGGGGTGCCCGCCAGCTCCTCGTCGTCGGCGGCGGCCTCTTCACCCTCGGTGGAGGACTCGGCGGCCGCGAGCGCCGCGTCATTGTGCTCGACGACCTGCGTCACGGCTTCCGGCGGGGGCTCCGATGACGGTGGGGCGGCTCCCTGTGAAGCAGCCGGCGCCAGGGCGGGCTGGACGGCCGCCTGGGCAGGAGACGTCGACGCCTCCTGCACCGGGGCCGTCGCCTTCGACGGAGAGACGGTGGGAGCAACGTGCGCGGTGCAGCCGGCGCACAGCAACAGGATGATCCAGGATGTAGAACGCACTCGGCGCGGAGCATGGACCGAAATTCTTCCGCGCCAAAGTAAAGGGTTGAGGCTGGCTCGGATTCCAGGCAGGCACCGCTCGGGAATTTGACGCGGGGCAGGGCGTTCGTTCCGCCTTTCGTGGCCTGCTCGCTCCCTTGCTCTCCCAGTCAAATCAGGCACTTCGAGCCCACCGGTGATGACCTGTCGCGTCAGCCGATGGCTCCGAGGCGCGGGTTGACGCCCCAGGGGTGGAGTGGGCGAAGTAGGCAGCCCCGCAGCGTTCCTCCATCTCCTCCGGGAAGGACATGACCCCTCTCCGTATGATTTCGCGATTCACCGGCGCCCTGCTGTTCACCGCCGGAGCGCTCCACGCGCCCTCCTCGGGGGCCGCGCAGGTGCCCGTGACCAACGCCGGCTTCGAGGCGCAGGCCGCCTCGGGCCAGCCCACCGGCTGGAGTGTGACGGGCGGGGGCAGGGTGGCCTCCAGCCCCGAGGGCAAGGCCGAGGGCGCGCGGGGGCTCGTCATCGAGAACCCGGCCTCCGGCGCCGAGACCACCGTGCAGTCCGAGCCCGTGAAGCTGCAGGTGGGCCGCCTCTACCGCCTCAGCGCGTGGGTGCGCACCCGCGGCGTGCAGGCGGATCCCCAGGCGCGCTACCCGACGGCGCTCGGGGCCTGCCTGTCCATGAAGAGCTTCCCCTTCACCAACTGCTCGCCCACCCTGGGCGCGGAGCAGGACGGCCGGGTCTCGGTGCTCTTCTTCGCCATCCAGGGCACGGATCGCGTGCAGCTGCACCTGGGCCGCAACGGCAAGGCCACCGGCACCGCCTGGGTGGATGACGTGCGCCTCGAGGAGGTGGATGACATCACCGCCTACCTCCCGCTGGAGTCGGTGCGCTGGGCCGGCAAGGGCTTCCGCTATGACGACGGCGGCTGGAAGTACGTCCACATCGAGGGCGAGCCCTACGAGCGCGGCCAGCAGTACGGCGAGCTCCTGGCCGACGACATCGTCCGCTACATGGAGAAGGTGGGCATCCAGAAGAACCGCCAGGACGCGGTGAACGGCTGGAGCCAGGTGCGGCTGCTCACCGACTCGCTCTTCCTGCGCAAGTACGATCCCGAGTACCTCGAGGAGATGAAGGGCATCGCCGACGGCGTCACCAAGGCCGGCGTGAAGTTCAAGGATCGCGAGGTGGATCTGCTCGACGTGGCGGCCCTCAACTCGGTGGTGGACCTGGGGCAGCTCGAGGACGCCAACCGCGTGAGCGCCACGTCCCTGTCCGGCCGCGTCTTCATGAAGGCCGAGGACGAGACGGCGCGGGCGGGAGAGGGGGACCACTGCTCGTCCTTCGTGGCCACGAAGTCCGCGACGAAGGATGGCCAGTTCGTCATGGGGCAGATCTTCATGTGGAACGGCTACACGGGCGTGCACTGGGACGTGATCGCCGACGTGCAGCCCACGCGGGGCCACCGCTTCGTGATGCAGACCTTCCCGGGTGGCATCCACAGCGGCGCGGACTGGTTCATCAACGACGCGGGCATCGTCATCGGCGAGACCACGGTGGGCCAGACGCCCTTCGATCCCGAGGGCACGCCGCAGAGCAACCGCATCCGCCGGGCGGCCCAGTACGCCAACTCGATCGACGACGTGGCCCGCATCCTCAAGGAGCGCAACAACGGCCTCTATTCCAATGACTGGACGCTCGCGGACGCCAAGACGGGCGAGGGGGCGTGCTTCACGCTCGGCACGAAGAAGACGAAGCTGTGGCGTACGGGGGGCGCGGGCAAGACGGGCAATACCCCGGGCAACCTCAAGGACTTCATCTGGGCCAACAACAACAACCGCGACCTGGAGGTGCGCAAGGAATACCTGCCCAACCCCCAGAACGCCCCGGTGGACCTGGCCTTCAACACGTGGAACCGGGACATCGCCTTCCAGGAGTACTTCGAGCGCTACGGCAAGGGCGGTATCGATCTGGAGAACGCCATCCGCATGATGGCCTCCAGCCCCATCAACCGGCCCCACGCCTGTGACGCCAAGCTCACCACCGGCGAGATGGCCGGCAAGCTCGTGTTCATCGCCCACTACGGCAAGACGACCCTGCGCGAGAAGATGGTGGGCGGCCGGTGGATCCAGGACCTGCCCGGCGCCACGCCCCACCTGACGCTCGGCTACACCACCTTCAGCCCCATCTTCGTCGCGGACAAGCTGAAGGAGGCCCTCGCGAGGTCGAGCGCCCTGAGGGAGGAGAAGGCCCCTGCCTCCAAGCGTGATACGTCGAAGGTCAAGGAGTCCCTGGGCTTCGACAAGAAGCTGCTGTGGGCCAACACCGTGTTCCCCGCCACCGACGGCGAGAACTGGCTCGTGAGCGGCACCGCCGCCTACTGGAACCTGCTCAACAAGCTGCCGGACTCGGCGGACAAGGCCTTCGAGCAGCAGCGCGACGCCCTGGCGGACCTCAACACCCGCTACCTGTACCTCTCCTCGCGCGAGGGGGATGTGGTGCCCGCGGCCGCGCGCACCTCGTACAACCGCTATGGCACGTATGCCATCCCCCGCCTCAAGGGCACCTTCCTGCTGCACCAGCTGCGCCTGCTGCTGGGCAACAAGGCCTTCTCCAAGGTGATGGGCGCCGTGCACGCGCGCTACGCCAACAAGAACATCACCACCGCGGAGTTCGTGCGCACCGCGTCCGAGGCCGCGGGGAAGGACCTCTCGCCCTTCATCGCGCAGTGGGTGGAGCGCGGCGGCCTGCCCGAGCCTCGCATCCGCGCCAGCAGCACGAAGGCAAAGGACGGGTATGACGTGACGGTGAAGGTGGAGCAGGGAGGCAAGCCCTACCACTTCCTCACCACCGTGGAGCTGTTCACCGCGAAGGGCTCGACGCTGGAGCGCGTGGAGGTGAAGGGCGCGAGCGACACCTTCACCTTCCACGTGGCCGAGCAGCCGGTGCGCGTGGTGTTCAACACGACGAATGACATCCCCGTGCCGCGCGAGCACTTCCAGGTGCTGTCCAACGCGATGGATGATTTCAGCCAGCTGCTCTTCGTCCACGGCACGGCGCGGGGGGTGGAGGCGGATCGCACGCTGACGCTCAACTTCCGTGACATCGTCGCGGATGCCTTCATGGACGTGCTCGCGCCGCTGAAGCCGGACGCCGAGGTGACGGACCAGGAGCTGGCGAGCCGGGATCTGTTCGTGCTCGGAGGCGCCGAGGACAACGGGCTGGTGGCGCGGCTGGCGGCGGAGAAGAAGCTGCCGGTGGAGATCGGCCGCCGGTACTTCCGCTGGCAGGGGAAGACGTACGGCCGCTCGGATGACGGGCTCGCGGTGGCGCTGCCCAACCCGTGGAACGCGAAGCGGACGCTCTACCTGTACCTGGCCAACAGTGGCCCGCAGCTGTGGCACATGACGCGCACCTTCATGCCGGGCCAGCTCCAGGGCTGGGCGCTCTACCGGGGTGGCGAGGTGAGCGCCAAGGGCTACCACGGTGTTGACGCGCTGGCGGTGGAGCTGACGGAGTCTCCGGCTCCCGAGCTCAAGCCCATCGGCTCCGCGGCCGGGGCGAACTGAGCCCGGGCGTCAGGGCAGGGGAGACAGGTTCGAATCCTGTCTCCCAGCTCGGGGCGGCCCGAACCACTGGGTGAGCGCGTCCGTGAGCCCGAGCTGGGTCCGGTCTCCCACCCAGGCCACATGGCCGTCGGGCCGAATCAACACGGCGGCGGGCGCGGTGACCGCCCCGAGGACAGGCAATTCCCAGGGGCCACCGTATTGTGCATCGACGATGCTCACCCGATCTGCCCAGGGAGCGAGCTCGAAGCCGCCGGGCTCACCGAGGTTGAGCAGAAGGGGCCGCGCCGCGTGCAGCAGCGTGAAGACGCGCCGTGGGCCGTTCGCTGTGACGAGGTCGAGATCCGGCATGCGGCGTCCGAGCAGCGGGTGTCCCTCGCCAAGCTCGTAGCGGATATCCAGACCCGACATCATTCCGGCGATCCGCTTGCGGGGTTCGTCCATCCGGAGCAGCTCGGCGAGGGTTTCTCGCAACGCCTCGATGCGGTCGTCCGATCGAAGCAGCGCGAGGGACGCCATCGTGTTGTGCAGCACGCGTGCCGCGACCGGGTGGCGCTCGAGCTGGTACGAATCGAGGAGGCTGTCGGGCGAGGTCCGCTTGACCACCTGGGCCAGCTTCCACCCCAGATTCACCGCGTCCTGCACGCCGAGGTTGAGGCCCTGCCCACCCACGGGGAAGTGAACGTGTGCGGAATCGCCAGCCAGCAGAACGCGGCGGTCGCGGTAGGCCGCGGCCTGCCGGGTCAGGTCGGTGAACCGGGAGATCCAGTTGGGGTCGTGGATCCCGTAGTCGGTCCCGTAGACGGCGACGAGCGCGTCGCTGAGCTCGCGGAGCGTCGGTTCTCCGCGGGGGCCGATCCGCCGCTCGGTCACCATCACTCCCACCCGGCCCTCCGCCAACCTGGCGAAGGCATGGACGCCGATGGCATCGCGGCGCATCCCCCATTTCGGCTCCTGCGTCATCCGGACCTCGGAGATCAGACAGCTCACGGTCGGATCCCATCCGGCGAACTCGATGCCGGCTGCTTTCCGGATCACGCTGCGTCCGCCGTCGCATCCGACGAGATATTCGGCCCGGAGCGACGGACCGTCGGAGAGCATGATGTCGACGCCGCTGTCATCCTGTGCGAACCCGGTCACCTCCCGTCCGCGGTAGATGCGCACTCCCAGCTCGTTGACCCAGCCGGCCAGGATGCGCTCGAACTCCTTCTGCTCGAGGCCGAGCCCGTAGGGATGCCGGGTGGGAAAGTCGCTGATGCTCAGGGGGATCCACGCGAACCCCGCGACCTGCGCCACCTGCCCCCGCGAGAGGAATCGCTCCACGACTCCACGTTGATCGAGAACCTCGAGGGTGCGTGCGTGCAGGCCGCGTGAGCGCGCGCCGTCGAGGTCCTGGGTCTCGCGCCGCTCGACGATCGCGACGTCGACCTTCGCCAACGCGAGCTCGGCCGCCAACATCATCCCCGTCGGTCCGCCTCCGACGATCACCACCGCATGCTGGGTCAGGGTCATGGCCGCGCGGTCTACGCCAGCGCCGCCTTCGCCCGGCATCCGTCATGGGCTCGATTGTTTCCGCGCCGGAAACCTGCTTGTCTGCGGGCAACTCGGAACGCTGGCTGAGGGCGAGAAGGCCTGTGCACATCGTACCGCCACCCCTGGTGTTAATCTCCAGCCCCATGGCGGAGAAAGGTACGGGGCCCGCGCGGCTCTGGTTGGAGATAGATATCGGCGCGGCGGAATCGGGCCTTCGGGTCACGGTCCGCGGTTGCCGGGGGGAGAGACCCGAGCCCGGAACACTCGGCGCGGACGTCACGCCGGAGAGTTTGCGAACCTTCTCCGACAACCTCCGGGCCACGGCCCGGAAGCAGTCACCCCTGGAGGAGCACCTCGCGCGAGCCCAGGCCTTCCACGCGGCGCTCTTCCAGGGCGCGGTGCAGCAGGTGCTCCTGCCCCTGCGCGAAGCGGCGAATGAGGGCCCGGTGCTCCTGCAACTGGGACTTCATGGGCCACTCCTCCAGGCCTTCCCGTGGGAGGCGCTGTGCGAGCCTCGGACGAAGCGGGGCTTCCTGGGCAACTCGACGGACATGCTGGTGGTGCGCGGCGTGACGTCGACACAGCCCTGGCTGCCGCGGGAGATCCAGGGGGCGGTGCGGGTTCGGGCCTTCGTTCCCCAGGAGACCCACGCGCCCGCGCTCCGCGCGCTCCAGGGGGCGCTGCACGAGAGCATCGCCTCGGGCGAGGTGGAGTGGTTGGAGCCTGTCGTCGGTGCGCGGCTCCAGCCGCGTTACCTCCCCGAGCTGCTGCGGTGCGAGCCCATGCCTCATGTCCTCCACTTCCTGGGGCACGGTGGCGTGAGGGCGGACGGGACGCCCGTGCTGCAACTCGTGGACGCCGAGGGAGAGGAGCGCTGGTTGGAGGTGGAGTCCCTGGTCGAGCAGATCAAGGCCAGCGGGCTCCACAAGCACCTGCGCCTCATCGTCCTGGATGCGTGCGAGGGGGCCCAGCCGGGGGCCTTCGCGAGCGCGGCGGAGCTGCTCGCCCGGACGGGAGTGGCCGCCGTGGTGGCCCACCTGTGGCCCGTGCGCAATGACGTGGCGCGCTTGTGCTCGTCCACCTTCTACCGGGCGCTCACCGGGGCCAGGTCACCCCAGAAGGGGGACGTGGCGCTCGGTCTCCACGAGGCGCGGCGCATGGTGCTGATGGAGCATGGCACCGCCGAGGCCTTCTCTCCGGTGCTGTACCTGCGCGGCCATGACTCCGTCCTCTTCGACTTCAAGCACCGAAAGGAATTGAGGGCGCCCGCGCCCGCGCCACGCGTGGACAATCCGCTGGCGCTCGCGCTGGAGCGGCTGATGGAGGGCCCTTTCTCGCTGCTGTTGGGAGACGAAGGAGGGCACCTGGGCTCCACCCTGGATGGCTTCCATCAACGGATGCGCGAGGATCTCGCCCACGCAGGAGCGGCTCCGCCTTCCGAGCACCTCCCCACGAGCGCGCTGGCCCAGCAGTACCTGCTGCGCCTGGGGGAGAAGGAACTGGACTTCGTGTTCCAGGAGACCCTCGGAGGGGAGGCGACTCCGCCGCCTCTGTTGGAGGCTCTGGCGCGCGGGTTGTGGCCCGGTGTCCACGTCACATTGTTGCGCCTGCCCCTGCTGGAGCGCGCCCTGGCCGAGCACCGGCCCGAGCTCACGCTCCATGTCATCCAGCCTCCAGAACCCGGTGGGAAGCGGGCCACGGTGATGCGGCGTGAGGCCGGCGGCAAGAGCTGGGAGCGGCTGGCCCGGCCTCCGTCGTTACTGGACCTGGAGCAGGAACTGGTGGTGCTCCGTTTGTACCGGGGCTATCTCCCCTCGAACCTCCACGATCGGCCATTGCTCACCGAGGATGACTTCCTGCTGGGGGTGCATGCGCTGGAGCAGATGCTGCCGCCGGATCTGGCGGATGCCATCCAGAGCGCGCTGCTGCGCCATCCTGCGCTGCTGATGGGGTTGTCGATGCTCAGCTGGGACCACCGGATGTTGCTCTACCGGCTCTTCGGGTCTCAGGCCCTGCCGTCGGGGAGCCTCGCGGTGGTGGAGCCCGGTGGGCAGCAGGAGTGCGGGCTGTGGGAAGAGGGGCGGGGGCTGCCCGGCAAGGCCCCCTTGCGCCATGTCTTCGAGGCGAGCGCCGAGGTGCTCGCAGCGCTGCTCGAGACCCGGGGCTCGGGAGGGCGGACGTCATGAGCGCGGAGATGGGCTTCAACCCCTTCCTGGGGCCTCGTCCCTACAGCGGGAGCGAGGATGATCGCAGGCTCTTCACGGGCCGAAACGAGGTGACGCGGCGGTTGATGAACCGCATCCTCGCCCATGCCTGTGTCACTCTGCATGGGCCCTCCGGAGCTGGGAAGTCCTCGCTGATGCAAGCTGGAGTGATTCCCCGGTTGAAGCAGGAGCACGACTTCCGGGCCGTGTCCGTGGACGGGTGGCCCGCGGGCGAGGCGCCCCTGCCGTGGTTGGCGCGGGCGATGTTCGCGCAGCTCGAACTGGGCAACGTTCCAGAGGCGCTTCCGGCCGCCGAGGCTCTCGAGCTGGCGGTGGAACTGGCCGAGGAGCGCTCGGAGCGGCCGGTTCTCATCTTCCTGGATCAACTCGAGCAGCTCCTGCTTCCAGGGCATGCGGTGGAGGAGACGGAGGAGTTCCTGGAGGGCGTGGATGCCTTGGCGCGCAAGACGTCCCAGAAGCTGTGCATCGTCCTGTCGCTGCGCGAGGACTACCTGGGTCGCTTCCGGGACAGGGCGCGAGGATGGAGGACGCTCTTGGAGGGGGGCTTCCGGCTCGGGCCACTCACGGTGGGGGAGTTGCTGGAGGTCGTGCTCCATTTGGCGACCCTGGGCCAGCCCTCACAGTCATGGGTGAGGGAAGAGACGCGAGCGCTGATGCTGCAGGTGCGGATGCCCGGGCAGCTGGCCAGGGACGAGGCCGAGGTGCAGACGGCGTTCGCCCAGATCGTCTGCCGGGCCTTGTGGGCGGAGCGAGCGGAGGGAAGCCTGGTGCGGGCGGTGGATGCGGAGAACATCCTGCACGGGTACCTGGAGACGACGTTGGCCGGACTGGGCGCGTTGACGCCAGCGGCGCAGCGGCTGCTGGAGGAGCACCTGGTCGCCGCGGATGGAAGCCGGGCGCTGTTGACGGAGCAGGAGGCGCGGGCCGCGCTTCCTCCAGAGCAGGCGGACACGGTGCTCGACTGCCTGGAGCGAGCGGCGGTGCTGCGTGCCGAGGAGCACTACAGCAGCCGGTACTTCGAACTAGGGCATGATTGGCTGGCCCGGAAGGTCTTCGAGTCCAAGCAACAGCGAGAGCAGAAGGCGGAGCAACTGCGGCTGCTATTGGAGCGCCGGAAGTTGCGACTCATGGCTGCGGGATCCGTGGGACTGGTGGTGCTGGGCACCTTGTTTGTCTGGGGCGTGTTTCAGACAAAGCGGGCGGAAGAGCAGGCTCAGCGTGCTCGCTTCCTTGGCATTATGGCGGGAGCACGGGAACTGCTGGGGCGCGGGCAGATCGCGAGGTCGGGCAAGTTGCTCCTTGAGATCACTCAGCCAGCGCAGGTGAAGGATTGGCTCAGTCTCTCGAACGAAGTGCTGGGATTCACTCAAGAAGTCGCACTGCCTTGTCCAGGGTGTTTTCGCGCCTCGTTCAGTCCGGATGGACAGTACATTGTGACGATCTTTCGCGATAAGGCGCGGGTGTGGCGAGTGGATGGGCAGGGGGAGTCAGTGGTGCTGCGCGGCCATGAGGGACGGGTGGGGTCCGCAGCCTTCAGCCCTGACGGGCAGCGGGTGGTGACGGCCTCCGAGGACAAGACGGCGCGGGTGTGGCGCGTGGACGGGCAAGGGGCGCCGGTGGTGCTGCGCGGCCATGAGGGAGAGGTGTGGTCCGCAGCCTTCAGCCCTGACGGGCAGCGGGTGGTGACGGCCTCTGTGGACGCGACGGCGCGGGTGTGGCGCGTGGATGGGCAGGGGGAACCGGTGGTGCTGCGCGGCCATGAGGGAGCGGTATTGTCCGCAGCCTTCAGCCCTGACGGGCAGCGGGTGGTGACGGCCTCCGAGGACGCGACGGCGTGGGTGTGGCGAGTGGACGGGCAGGGGGCGCCGGTGGTGCTGCGCGGCCATGAGGGG
This sequence comes from Archangium sp., assembly GCF_057119385.1. Classification (NCBI taxonomy): domain Bacteria; kingdom Pseudomonadati; phylum Myxococcota; class Myxococcia; order Myxococcales; family Archangiaceae; genus Archangium; species Archangium sp. The sequence continues at coordinate 84,341 of NZ_DBNGVP010000056.1, forward strand.
CCGGTGGGGTCCGCAGCCTTCAGCCCTGACGGGCAGCGGGTGGTGACGGCCTCCACGGATGGGACCGCCAGACTCTGGTCTCTGTCCGTTGACAGAGTTCGACAGCGGCTACGAGAAGCCAACAAGGATTGTCTCTCCGCGGGCGACCGGATGACCTATGTCGGCGAAACGGAAGCCCTCGCCATTGAGCACTACGAGGCCTGCGAGCGCTCCTACGGCCGCGTTCCCCTGTCAGCCGCCGCCGTTCCGTAGGCACAGCCGTGCCGCCGGGTCTCCCAGCAGCACGTAGCCGCGCAAGTCATTGCGCTCCATCCAGCGCGCCGCGTGTTCGACCGGATCGACGGGATCCGGCCTGCCCTCGAGCAGGGCATCCTGCCGCTCCTGATACTCCGTCATCAGGCCGTCGTTCACCTCGCGGTATGCGCGCATCAACGCGTCCAGCGCCACGCCCGCCCGGCTGCCGTTCGCCAGCACCTCCAGCGCTCCGGCGATCCGCGAGGCCCGGCCGCGAGAGGCCGCACCCACGGTGGTGAAGCCATACGTCCAGGCCAGGTCGCTGTGGCCGATGATGGCCAGCGGGCCTCGTGGGTTGGCCAGGGCCGCCTGGGGCAGGGCGGCGAGGAAGGGACGCTCGCCCTCCTTGGGCAGGCTCTCCAGGACCTCCTGGGCGTGGTCCTTCTGGCCGCCCTCCCGGGCCAGCAGCGTCAGCCACGCATGGAAGGCACTGCGCGGGGGCGTGGCCGCGCCGAAACAGGCCAGGCAGAACCACATGCCCTCGGGGAGGAAGGGCGTGGTCCGCAGTTCCTCCGCGGAGAGCAGCTCTCCGCTCGCGAGGCGCAGGGCCCCTTGTTGTGAGCGCTGCTGCTCCAGGGAGCGCCAACCCCGACGAGGCTTCCCGAGTCCATGGCTCACCGAGAGCATCACCCCCGAGCGTGCCGCACCTCCCGCCTGGAGCAACTCCTCGAGGCCCACGCGCTCCTCGCTCCATTCCCGCAGACGCAGCGCCGGGTGCCGCCGCTTCCACCGGGTCTCCACCTGCTGCGCACAGGGATCCACCAGCAGCCGGCGGCCCTGGGCCGTGGCGGGAGTGCCATCGTCCGCGCAGTACAGGAGTACCTCGGCGGCCTCGTCCGGGTCGGCCCGGCCCTCGCTGGCCAGCACCTTCTCCGCGTAGGCCCGGTAGCCCGCGAGGTCCGGCGCCCCCGAGGACGTGGCCATGTGCAGCCGCCCCACGAGGGCTCCGAGGGCCATCACCTGTTGTAGCTCCATGGACAGTGGGTGAAGGTCCCCGAGCAGCAGCAGGTACCTGGGCCGGTCCTCCTGGGGCACGGCCTCGTCCTGGTACACGTCCCGGCGCCAGGCCACGGAACGCTTCGCGTCCATGTCCGCGGGCACCCGGTACACCCGCACGGGCGCGCCCTGTTGCCGCTCCCGGTGTTCCATCAGCGGCGCGATGGCTCGCAGCAGCGCCTCGCCTTCTTCGCCCTCCGGAGCCACCACGCCCCAGCGCTGGGCGGACAGGTCGTTCGGGTTCGCATCGGGCTTCTCGAGTGTGGGCACCTCGGCCCGGCCCGGGAGCTTCTCGGGCCGTGGGGCTGCCCGGGCCGATTCCTCGGGCAGTCCGGCGGGCAGCACGGGTTGCCGGTCGTCCGCTCGGGCCAGCAGCAGGTTCAACCCGCTCGGTACGCTCTCCAGTGGTCCCTTCCGTGTCATGGCGGTGTCCCTCCCACCCCCACCTTCGCACAACCGGGCGCCCGGCTTCGTCGCGAGGTGTTGGTTCTAGGGTGTGAACACGAAGAGGGGGGTGCACATGACGACTCATCGCGACTGGATGCTCGGTACCCATCACGCCGACTTCGTGGACACCCCGGATCAGGTGTCCGCCGCCATCCAGCGGCAGCGCCTGAAGCGCGGCACGCAGGTGACTACCTGAGTGAGGGACTCGCCCGAAGCCGCTCAGTGAAGGGGCTGGCCGAGGGAGTCGAGGACGGGGCGGCGGGTGGGGAGGGTGTGGTGCTCGTGGTCGTAGAAGCACTCGGGACCGAGCAGGGAGATGAGCTCGCGCTCGCGCGCCATACCGGACGCGGTGCCCGCCTCGGTGGGCAGCTCGTAGGGCTGGACGAGGACGAGGTCCTCACCGAGATTCTGGCGGCATTCGGCGGGCAGGGAGTCGAGGCGCTCGCCGAACATGCGAAGGAAGGGCGGGCCGTAGAAGTTGCGCCAGAACAGGCCCGGGAGCCCTTCGCTGTAGTCGCGCAAGTTGAAGGTGAGCTTCGAACCGATACCTTCAGGCTCCAGCCGCTGGGTCTTGCGTTGGATGTCGCTCTCGAGTGCGCACCATGCCAGCGGGGATTGTACGAGTTGCATGACCGTGGCCACCTGCTGAGCATGTGACGTCCACCAAGGAGCCTTCAGGGCTGATTTCGCAGAGGTCACCCAGATGAGCTTGCCATGGTGCGGGGGAGAGCCAGGCTTGGAGGGACGAACCCAGATGAACTCCTTCTCCGTCCTGGAGGAAATCCACAGGTTCGTATTCTCTTCGTAATAGGAGACGAGTGGCTCGGCGTTGAGCACGCCTTGAGGGATTTTCTCCTTCGTCGATACGGAACCGTACCGGACGGGAGCAAACCATTGGAACTCGTCGAAAACGAGGTGCAGAAATTGGCGTAGCACATCGCTTGAGATCGGCCCAGGCGGAAGATGGATGTATGTGTCGAGAGCGTTGGCGGACACGAGCACCTCAAGGAGGGTGATACATCACCTTCGCCTTTCCTTCCTGGGCGAGTTCCCGCAGGAACCTCTCCAACTTGCCGGACATTTTCGTAGGCCCATCAGGGTGCTTGGCAGAGCGCACCCATAGCTCGAGGTGACCGCCGTACTTCTCCACATACTCGATCATGGCCTCGAGGTTGCCGGAGAGGGACAACTCCTTGCGAGCCTTGGCCTCGACGAAGGGGTAGGGCTGGCCCCACACCAGCTCCGCGGGGTTGCCCTTCACCGAGTCGGGGATGAAGCCCTGAGCGCGGCTGCCCGGCGGCGGCATCATCATCGCCCCGTTGCGCTCGTATCTCCCCACTTGGAGGATGGCATCCTCGAAGACGTTGCCCGCCTGCCGGTTCTTGAGGATGGACTCGTACAGGCGCTCCCAGTCGGCGTCGGGCTGGAAGGAGAAGCGGGGGTACTTCTCCGGGTGGCGGAACTGATAGTCCACCCAGCGCTGGGCCTTGTGCAGGGGCGTGCCGGGCAGCAGCCGGCTGCCATCCGCCAGCGTGCGCGCGCCCAGCA